>JBILCJ010000146.1:0-5898 GCA_044353195.1 Bacteroidia bacterium
ATTAGCACAATTTTTTCTAAATAGAGCTAGACCTCTTTTTTCTTGTTCTGTAAATTCAACACCTTTTTCTTTACGAATCACTCGATCATATTTAGAATTAAATGAATTTAGTTGCACAAGAAATTGAGATAAGGCTAGTAACATTTTTTGCCCAGTGATTGTTGAATCTTGAAATGCGTTTTTAAATAATGTTTTATAATACACCGAAGCATTTAATTTCTTGACAACATGTTCTAAATTTTCATCCATTTCCAAATGATTGGTAATAGGGGCAAGTGGTTGTACATCTAAATGATTGACTCCACCGTCCCACATAAAGTTTTTTTGCCAAGCTAAATTCATTAAGGCTAATGAGTTTCGTTGTCCTATTTTGCCATCTATACCATGACTCAAATCATGATCAGTATGAGTGAAACCAGTTGCTTGCAAATGACAACTAGCGCATGAAATCGTATTATCTCTAGATAATATAGGGTCATAAAATAAATTTCTTCCTAATTGAAATCCTTCTTCTGTTAATGGATTTTTAGTAAAATCATAATTGGGTTTTGGCCAATTTTGAGGAACTTTAAAAATGATAGGAGTTGTGTCTTTTGAAATAAAAGCAAAGGAAATGATGCCTATAAATAGCACATAAAAAATGATATGTATTTTCTTAATGCGCATGGATCGAAAATAATTTAGCGACAATTTTTGACAATTCAAGAGCTTCTCTGCATGGAATCATAATTGAATAAGTATCCTTTAAAGAAATACTATTAAAAATAGGAGCTATGTTAAAATTGATTTGTACTGTATTGTCTTCTACAAGTGAAATTGGTAATGTAATACTTTGCATCGCATAAAAAGGCTTCATATAGCCACCAAGATGAAATTGAAATTTATGTTTACGAGTTTCGCAAATAGGACTAGTTCCTTCCATTTTAAAATTAATATATCCACTCTGCCACGCCCAATACATTCCTTTTGTTGGATCTAAATCCCCATCTAAAGCTCCTGAATTACTGGTGATACTATCAATACCAATATTAAATTTTAATTTAGATATATGACTTTTTTTAGGAATATATAATTGGATAGATTGAGAATTTTTATTTTCAAAATCGATTAAATGATAGCTGTTTTTTTCTTTCCAAATACGGTTGTTTGAATCTAACAGTTCAATTCCTGAAATATAAAATTTCAGTGTTTCAATTTGAATGCTATCATTTAATGTTGATTGTGGATAATTTCGATTTAATTTAAATTCTTCATCTCCAAAATAAGATTTAAAGGTTAGTTTAATAGCCTCATTTTGTTGACTGTAAGCGCATTTAAACACTATAAATAACAATAGTAGTAAGCCACGTTTAATGCTCATAGTTTAGATCTTTTATCCTTTATATAAAAATACTTGTTTTGAATTTATGAATTTATTAAATGAGGTGAACTGTTGTTTTTATGAGACAAAAAAAGGCCATTCGTTATGAATGGCCTTTTAAATTTATCTATTATTATTTTTTAGCTTTTCTTTTCGAAATCAACAACAATTGGAGTTGAAATACATAATGATGAATAGGTACCGATGATACGCCCGATTAATAAGGCGAAAATAAATCCTCTGATACTTTCTCCACCGAAGATAAAGATGACTAATAAAACGAAGAATACTGTTAATGATGTTAAAATAGTACGACTTAACGTACTATTTAAAGCATAATTTATTAATGTATTACGTTCTTCACCTTGTACATCCGATTTTCCACTTTCAGCTAAGCGTTCACGAATACGGTCAAACACAACAACAGTTTCTGTCATCGTATATCCCATAACTGTTAAGATTGCAGCGATAAAATCTTGTCCTATTTCTAAAGAGAAAGGAACAACGCCATCTAACATAGTGTAGAAAGATAAAACAACTAATACATCATGGAATAAGGCAACAACTGCACCTAAACCATATTGCCATTTTTTAAATCGCACTAAGATGTAGATAAACATTAATAAGCATGAGAATAATATAGCACCATAAGCTCCATATAAAATATCAGTAGCAATGGTTGGTCCAACTTTTTGTTGACTTACAATTTCATGATTTACGTTTAATGTATTTAAACCGTCATTTAAAGCTGTCTCAACTTCTGAATCTACAGTTGCAGTATTATCTGTAACACGATAAGAAGTTGTTATTTTTAATTGGTTTGCACTTCCAACCGTTTTAACTTCTAAAGAGGCGTCTTTGAATACAGTAGATAACGCTTTTTTAACGCTTTCTGTTTCCATTTCTTTTTCAAAACGAACTTGGTAAGTTCTTCCTCCTTTAAAATCTACTCCTAATTTAAAACCATCATTTTTCACAAAGAATACTGCACCTAATACAATAATGATTGCTGAAATTGAATAATATAATTTTCTTCTTCCAACAAAATTAAATGCAACATTTTTGAATGAATTACGAGTAATACTATTATCAAATGGAATTTCCATTTTGCGTTCTAACATCCATTCAAAAATTACTCTAGTAATTAAAATAGCAGAGAATAGAGATGCTCCAATACCAATTAATAAGGTAGTTGCAAATCCTTGAATTGGACCCGAACCAAACACATATAAAATAACAGCTAATATTGCTAACGTTGCATTAGAGTCAATAATAGAACTCATAGCATGTTTGAAGCCTTCTTTAATTGCATTTGAAGTGTTTTTACCTAACGCTAATTCTTCACGGATACGTTCAAAAATTAAGATGTTCGCATCTACAGCCAAACCAATGGTGAGGACAATACCGGCAATACCAGGGAGCGTGAGCACGGCGGTCATACTTGTTAAACCACCCATGATGAAGAACATATTAGCTATTAGGGCAATATTTGCAACCATACCTGCTTTATTATAATACATATACATAAATACAAGTATCACTAATAACGCAATAACGAATGACATTAATGAAGAATCAATAGCTTCTTGACCTAAAGATGGACCAACGACACTTTCTTCAACGATACGTGCGGGTGCTGGTAATTTACCTGCACTTAATACAGCAGCTAAAGCATTTGCTTCTTCAACCGTAAAATTTCCTGTAATTTGAGATTGACCACCTTTAATTTCACCATTAACAGTTGGCGCTGAATAAACCATGTTATCCATAACTACCGCAATTGAATGACCTTTTTCAGAAGCACTTTTCGGAGAATTTGCTCTTGTTAATTTTGCCCAGTTTGTTGCAGCTTCACCTGTCATGGTCATACTAATGTAAGGATGTCCACCACTTTGTGCGTTAAAATCTGAACGAGCATCGGTAATAATATCTCCAAACATAGCAGCCTTACCACTTCTGTCTGTTACTTTGATGGCGTATAAATCAAATGTTTCAACTTGATTAGGCGCTTCACCACGTAAGGTTGCTTTTGCTCCCCACATAAACTTAACTTTAGAAGGGAAAACAGCTTTTACTTTTTCCATTCTGAAATAACTATTAATTTTTGCAGTATCTTGTTTTAAGGCATAACCAACTGTTGGTCCAGGAATGTAAGCATATCCTTTAGATTTCTCATCTTGGTAAACTGCAGCTTTTAAAGGGGAATATAAAGAGTATAAAGGAAAACGCTTCATGAAGTTTTCATAAGCTGTATCTTGTTTTGCTGCAGTAGCTAATGTTGGAGATGTAGGGGCAATTAATTTAGCTAAACTATCTTTAATTTTTGCTGAATCAACGGCCACTGTTTTCGTAGCAACTGCCATTTTTGTTGTGTCGTTAACTAAAGAAGTATCTTTTTTAACTTCAAAATTTGGAAACAAAATATTTTTTACACGCTCATTTGCTTTTTCAAAGAATGGCGCAATTTCTTGGTTTTCGTATGTTTCCCAAAACTCTAAGTTTGCTGTTCCTTGTAATAATTCACGAACACGCTCTTTATCTTTTACGCCTGGTAATTCAACTAAAATACGTCCGCTGTTTCCTAATTTTTGAATATTAGGTTGGGCAACACCAAAACGGTCAATACGAGAACGGAATGTCGCTTCTGAATTTGTAATAGCCTCATCTACTGTTTTTTTGATGAATGCCATTACTACCTCATTTGAAGAATTAAAATCTACTTTACCTTTTAACTCAATAGTTTGGAATAATGGTGCTAATCTACCATTTGGCGAATTAGATTTATAAGTTTTTTCAAACAAAGTTAAGAAATCATCATTATTTTCCTTCCCTAGTTTAGCCGATGCATCTGCAATTGACTTATTAAATGCAGCATCAGGGTTATTGTTAGATAAATTTTTCAAGATATCTGCTACCGAAATCTCTAACGTAACATTCATCCCACCGCGTAAATCTAATCCTAAATTGATTTCGCGTTTTTTACATTCTTCGTAGGTATAGCTTGCAACTAATAAATCATAAACTGGTTGTTTTTTCACAGAGTCTAAATATCTGTCAACTGTTTTTGTTTTTACAGAATCAATATAAAACAACTCTTTTGTTGCATTATTTGAAGCATAAGCTTTAGCAGCAGATGTAATTGCTGGCGAAGTAGAAATGCTTTCAGCAAATTCTTTCGCATCGTTTTCAACGCCACGTGTTACCCAAGTAAACGATAAATAAAAAATACAAGCTAACGCTAATAGTATAGCGAAAATTTTAATAGCACCTTTGTTTTGCATAAAATAGTTGTTAAATCTAAAAAATTAAGGTAACAAATATAACTTTATGCCTTGTATAAAGCAAATTTATTTAATATTGATTAGTAATTAGTTAGCTTTTTATATATCGCCTATTTTGTTTAGTTTTGAAATATTATGTCACGATTAATTTTTTTTTTATTTTTAGATTGTTTGGCTTTGAGAGTGTTTTCTCAAACAACAGTTTACAGAGATACTATTCCAGTTTACGAACTTGGCGGTAAATTAGAGAATCCATGGGCTGGAGGAATTAACTTCAGTTCATTTTCTTCGGTGGATTTAAATTTGGATGGAAAGAAAGACATTGTGGCTTTTGATAAAATGAGTCCTTCTGGTTTTGGTAAATTGAGGGCCTATCTTAATGTTGGTTCAGCGGGTGTTGCTGCGTATAAACATGCTCCAAAATATGAAGCATTAATTCCGAAAGTGGAAGATTGGGCATTGTTCATTGATTTTGATAATGATGGACGTGCCGATTTATTTACGTATACCACAGGAGGGATAAAAGTGTTTAAAAATATCAGTACCGTTTCTACTTTCAGTTTTGTGTTGGTCAAGAGTTTAATTGTGAGCGATTATAACCCGACTGGTTCACCTAATATTTCTAATATTTATTGCAATTCTGTTGCCTTGCCTGGCATTGCAGATATAGACGGAGATGGTGATTTAGATATTTTAACGTATTCAGTTTTTGGAGTCAAAATAGAATATCATAAAAACATGAGTATGGAATTATTTGGACACGCAGATAGTTTGAGGTATAATTTACAAGATAATTGTTGGGGAGATATACAGGAAACGACATGTGCGGTTTATCTTAATCAATGCCCTTATCCAAAATTGTATAACGAACTAATTAATTCCTCAAAAGTAGCACATGCCGGTTCTTGTATTATGTGTATCGATAGAGATGGAGATGGTGATCAAGACGCCATTTTAGGGGATGTTTCGTGTAGCGAGGTTTTTTACATAGAAAATACTGGCAGTTCATCTAATGCTCATATTTCAGACACTACTGCTATGTTCCCAAATTATCCTATTCGATCGAGTGTAAATAGAATAAAATTAAATTCATATCCATGCACTTATTATTTGGACATTGATAATGATGGATTTAAAGATTTATTAGCTAGTCCTAACACAGTTGCAGGTGCCGAAAATTTTCAGAGTGTTTGGTATTATAAAAATACATCAACTACACCAACTGTCAATTTTAGTTTTCAGAAAAAAAACTTTTTG
>JBILCJ010000149.1:0-5835 GCA_044353195.1 Bacteroidia bacterium
TTATGGCATCTGAAAAAACTGGCGTTGCTTTTTTTGCAGCTTCTTCAGCAGCTCTGTTTAAAGAAGTTTCAAATTCAGTTACTTTTTTTTGCATACCCATTTTTATTAATTTTGCACGCATATCTTTAGCTTCTGCTGGCCATGGAATAAATATCTTTGGATTTTTTAAGTAACCATCAGTTTTGGATGATAAACTTGCTGAATTAGAAGTTCCAACAGTTAATGCCTCTTTTAATCCTTTAATGACATCATCATTTGTTAGTTCTTTATTTTGCCCAATTAAACCACCTGCTTTATTAATAACATTAGATGCTGTTGTATTTGATTTTGCTGCATCTATAATTGAAGTAGAGTTTGTGATTGCGGCGTCTTTAGCTTTGTTTAAAAGACTATTTATGTTTTGTGATTTTGATGACAATCCGCTTATTATAAATGCGGTAAGTAGAATTGAATGTATTTTCATAATTGTTTTTATTGATAATTTTTAATTTAAATGTAGATTTACACATACTTTGGTAAAGATAGAGTGAATAGACTTATAAAAATAATTTTTTAATATGAATGCAGAACTTTTAACAATTGGAGATGAATTATTAATTGGACAAATTGTAAATACAAATTCGGTGTGGATGGCACAACAGTTAAATATGGCTGGTATCAGTGTGATACACATGAGTTCTGTTTCGGATAAAAAACAAGCCATTATAGATGCATTAAATGATGCAAGCAAACGTGCTGATGTTGTATTAATAACTGGTGGTTTAGGACCAACCAAAGATGATATAACTAAAACAACTTTATGTGATTATTTTAATACGTATTTAGTTGAAGATAAGGATGAATTAAATGATGTAACTGAATTTTTTAGTAAGAGAAATAAAGACGTTTCGGCTATCAATAGAAAACAAGCTGAAGTTCCATTTGGATGCAAAGTTATTCGTAATAAAAATGGTACGGCGCCTGGGATATGGATTGAAAAAAATAATGTTCATTTTATCTCGATGCCTGGAGTTCCATACGAAATGAAAGGAATGGTGATGGATGATATCATACCAGCTTTTAAAAAAATGTATGAATTGCCATTTATTTATCACAAAACTATTTTAACGCAAGGCATTGGTGAAAGTGTTTTATGCGAATTAATTAGTGATTGGGAAGATGGATTGGCTGAAAATAATATTGGGTTAGCGTATTTACCTTCGCCCGGAATGGTTCGTTTAAGATTGAGTAGTAAAGGTTTTGATGAAATTGAATTAAGAAATAAGATAGATTTTGAAGTAGAAAGATTAAAACCATTAATTGATAAATTTATCTATGGATACGAACATTATGGAGAGAAACAACCGAAGCTAGAAGACATTTTAGGAAAAATTTTGTTGGATAAAAAATTGAAATTGGGTTTGGCAGAAAGTTGCACAGGAGGATATATTTCACATCTAATCACAAGCGTATCTGGAAGTTCATCTTATTTCAATGGATGCGTTGTCCCTTATCATAATGAATTTAAACATGGTTTGTTAAATGTAGATCAATCCATTTTTGAAACAAGTGGTGCAGTGAGTAAAGATTGTGTTATTGCAATGGTAAAACAAACTTTGATAAAATTTAATGCAGATGTTGCGATTGCAGTATCTGGAATTGCTGGTCCAAATGGTGGTACATCAGAAAAGCCTGTTGGAACAACTTGGATTGCTGTAGCTTTTAACGAAAGGATTATAACAAAACAATTTGTATTTGGTGATGATAGGATGAGAAATATTGAAACAGCTGCAATTACAGCCATGAACATGTTACGCAAATTAATTTTAAATATTGAAGATTAAGATCATGAAATTAGCTTATAGAGAATTTGGTGTAGGTCAACCTTTAATTATATTGCATGGTTTATTTGGACAAAGTGATAATTGGAACACCCTAGCAAAACGTTTTGCTGAAAAGAACTTTCATGTTTTTACCATTGATCAACGCAATCATGGTTTATCGCCACACAGTGATGTTTGGAATTATGAGTCAATGGCAACTGATCTAAAAGAATTTATTGATACTCATCATCTACAAAATCCAATTTTATTGGGTCATAGCATGGGAGGAAAAACACTTTTATTTTTTGAATTATTATTTCCGAATGTAGCTCAAAAATTAATTATTGTTGATATTGCACCAAGAGTTTACGAACCTCATCATGATGCCGTTTTGAAAGCGTTAAATGCGGTTGATTTTTCAGAAATAAATACTCGTAAAGATGCAGAAGCCATATTAAATCATGATATATCCGATTTTGGAACAAAACAATTTCTATTGAAAAATATTTATTGGAGAGAAGATGAATCAAAACAAATGGCTTGGCGATTTAATTTAAAAACAATAACAAAAGAATACAATGAAATTGGTGTTGAAGTTCCCTTTTTTAAAAGTAACACAGAAACATTATTTATACGTGGTGAAAAGTCAAATTATATAAATTCCGATGATGAGATTGATATCTCAAATCGGTTTTCAAACTATGAGCTAAAAACAATTGAAAATAGTGGTCATTGGGTTCATGCAGAACAACCAGATTTATTTTTTAATTGCGTCATTCATTTTTTGTAGGAGTCTTCAGAAATAGATCAATGAAGGCAATAGCATTTTCTAATCGGTTCTGATTAATTCCCGTTAGAATGGAATAATTAGTATTTATTTTATTTAACTCAGATTGGTTCATTTCAAAAATGTGCTCACGCTTACTTTTATCTTTTCTTTGGTTATCTTCAATCCAAGGAACATCATTATTTGAAATTAAATATAAGTCGTAATTCATTTGGTTTATCGACTTCGAAATAAAATCGGACACTGTATTAAATTTATGTAAAGACCAAATTTTAATGGTTATTAACGTTGTATCGCAAATTAAAATAGTTTTTGCTTGGCTTAAACAGGTATTTTCTAATTCAATTTGTTTTTTTGCAATGATATCTAAATCCTCTATCGTGTAACAATTAATATCATGGATATCAAAATAATCTCTAGCAAATTCCGGAACAAATAATGTTTGATAGTGTTTAGCAAGCTGTTGGCATAAGGTTGTTTTTCCTGTGCTTTCAGCTCCTAATATGGCAATTTTTTTAATTTTTTTCTCCATGTGTAAAAACCATAACATGCCATTAGGCTGAAAAATACATATAATAAAGCGTAAGTTGGTAATTGTTTAATGATGTATAAATATACATAAGTCAAATCAATTATAATCCAAAGAAGCCAATTTTCGACCCATTTCTTAGTCATTAAATAAGTACAAATTAAACTTGCTGCTGTTAATATAGAATCTAAAATAATTTGATCGGATTTGAAGTGGCTTAAAATTAAGTATAAAATAAAAGTCAATAACACTTCAATAACAATAATAAATAGCCATATTTTTTTTGGAGAATTTGAAACTTCAAATGGTTTTAGCTTCTTTTTATTCCAATAAATCCAACCATAAATGCCACTAAAAAAATAAAAGATTTGCAAAGAAAAATCGCCAAATAACCGAGCGTTATAAAATGCAAAAGCTTGAATAACTACTGAAATTAATGCTATTGGCCAACACCAAATAGTTTCAAAAATGGTAAGGATAACTCCTAAAACACCAAATAGTAATGCTATCCAATCAATCCAATTCACTAGTCTAATGGAATGTTTTTTTCTTTACAATAGTTGATAAATTCCATGTATTTATCAAATGGATGTGTGCTTTTCCAAAGATTACCATAGAGTGAAACACCGTAAAAACCTAATTGATAAGCTAATTCAACGCTTTTTGTATTAATTCCACCACGAGCTATTATTTTTTTGTTTTGTTTTTGAGTTGCGTTCAGAATGGTTTCTTTATAAAATCCTGAATATAATTCTCCAGAAATATTATTAAACATAGTACCTAAAAAACAATAATCCGTTTTAACTTTCTCTTCGAACTGAATTTCATGCATGCGTTTATATGAAATTGATTTAGTTAAATAGGGTTTTCTGAGGTAAATCATTTTAGTATTCCACCATAATTTCAATCTTTTTTTTAAGTGAGTTGATGTAAAATGAAATCCTTTTAAGTTGTATTTTAAGGCTAATTTATGGTGAGAATGAATGACAATACGGTTATGAAACTTTTCAGGAATTTCTTTTAAATATTCTTCCAATTCATAAGTAGACAGTTTGCTTTTCCGAACATGCAATGTTTGCAATCCTGCGTTAAACATGCTGATAATAGACGATATTTCATGTTCATGTTTCCTTGAAGGCGTAATAACGGTTAATTTCATGCGATATTATTCTTGTGTTAACTTATAGTGTTATTTTAAAAGTGTATTTAATGCGAATAAAAAATCAGGATTTTCTTCTAAAGCGTTTCCTACAACTATGTAATCTGGCTTTTCTTTTAATAGTTTATTTGCTTTTTGAATGTTGTTAATTCCTCCTCCTACAATGATAGGGATATTAATTTCATTTTTTAATGTCTTGATAATTGAATTTTTTATTGGTGTTTTTGCACCACTTCCTGCTTCTAAATATATCATTTTTTTGCCTAATAATTCAGCTGCAATAGCTGTATTTATAAGTATAGAAGTTGTTGAAATTGGTTGAGTATTAGTTATTTTTTGTGTGGTAGATATAGTGTTGCCATTCACTAAAATGTAACCAACTGGTATTGTTTTTAATTTGGATGCTATTATTTTTCTGGCTGAGATGACGTGTTTACCTATTAAATAGTCTGGATTTCTGCCCGATATCAATGATAAAATCAGTATTCCATCCGCATGCTTTGAAATTTGTGTTTCATCGCCAGGAAAAATAATGACTGGTTTCTTTGTTAATGATTTGATAGATTTGATGGTTTTGTCAATCAGACCTGATTTCACATCACTTCCTCCCACAAAAAAACAATGTACTTTGCATTTGTTTGCAATGCCTATTAATTCAGGGTTGTATTTATCTGGATCAATAAGTACTATCAGTTTTGTACGAGCTGTTTTTTTTAGCATTTCTTTAATTCTTTAGAAACATACACTAACATGTAATCCTCGATTTTTAAATAATTGATTTCAAATGTTTTAACAGTGTTATTTAAATGAATTGTCCCGTTAATACATCCTGCCTCTTGCTTGATAAATGGTTGAATTTGAAGGTTGTGCTTGTAATCTAACGTTTTAATACCATAAATTTTATAAAGACATTCTTTTGCTCCCCAATAAATCATTAATTTTTCAACATCATCCTCAGCATCTTGTAGCTCAGAATCAATTAAAAATTTAGGTTTTATGTTCAATATTTTATCTCTAATAATTTCTATATCAATGCCTGTTTCTTCATAATCGTTGATAATGACGGCTAATTTGTCGTAAGAATGCGAAATAGATATATGTCTGGAATCATTTGCTAAATGAGGCTTTCCATTAACATCGTATAATAAATCGGTTTGCTTATTTAATAGATAATTTAATAAATAGTGAGCACCTTTTGTCTCAATATCTCTCTTATTATTATTGTCTATTGGTGTTGAAGCATATAGTTTCAAATTGAGTAAACCAATTTCCAATCCTTTTGCTATTTTATATACTTTTATCAAAATACGAGTAAACAATTTAAATATTTGAGTGTTACAAACATATATCTTATCTTTGAAAAATATAATAAAATAATAACTTAAAATAAAAACTTACATGTCAGCAGTAGCAACAGGAAAGTACTTAGCGTACAAAGTAAAAGACATTTCATTAGCAGAATGGGGTCGTAAAGAAATTAAATTAGCAGAAGAGGAAATGCCTGGATTAATGGCACTTCGTAAAGAATACGGAGCATCTCAACCATTAAAAGGTGCTA
>JBILCJ010000148.1:0-5835 GCA_044353195.1 Bacteroidia bacterium
AACATAATCAGACTTAAGCAGAAAAATAGTTTTTTTACCATGATTGATTTTTTTTTATTCAATTAAATGTAGTGAACTATTTTTTAAACACAAAATCAGACTGCGTTTTTTAACACGAACTCTTTTGATTAAATCGTTTTATTGTCATTAAAAAATACGAATCCTGTTTTTTCTATTAATGCTTTTACTTCATTAAGAATAGATGTTTTCTTTTTGCTAGATGCTTTCACACATAACTTGTATTCAATGCGTTTCATTTGAATTAAAAAATAATTTCTAAAAATAAAGGGAATGGTTTGAACTTCAATTGAATTTAGAATACGTTTAGCTTTTTTATGATCACCTAAATGATAGGCGCTCAAGCCATTCATGAGTTCTATGACCTTAAAATAACCGGCTTCAATTGGTATTTCAGTTAGTTTTTCGTTATTAGGAGCTTCATAAGTATTACAAATTTGTAACATTTTTTCAGCTTCAAGTGGCCTTTCAATTAAATGAAATACATCACACATTATAAATGCAAAAAAGGGAAAGTAATCTTTTTTAGTTTTTCGAACTTCTTTTTCTGTTGTAAATGCCTCGTATATAAGGGACTCTAGCAAAAGCTCGTTTTTATCGCTATAAGCATTTAGTAAATTGGCCATTAGTTTACGAGCTATCACAAAGGAATGAACCTCTTTAGATACAGGAATGGTATTAATAGCATGTAAATATTTTTTCGCTTTTTGTTTATTTAAACTCAATACAGCTCCAAGATGAATTAAGCATAAACTAAATAATTGAGCTTCGTTTGTTTTTTTCTCTTGATAATATTTTTTTAAACTTGTTTCGTATCCATTACATAAACCATCTATATAGGGGAATCGTTCGAAAAAAAATATTTGAGCAATTTTGCTTTTAGATAGAAATGAACTTACTTGATTCAATAATAGTAAATCATTTAGAACAAGCTCTGCAATATTTCCGCAAGCATTTTGATAGTTAAAATCATATGCCGCATGTAAATCAATATTGTAAAAACTTTTTATGATGGTGATGTTGTCGTTTTTACTGATGTTAATTTGTTTTTTTTGCGATTGAATTAAGTCTTTAAAGCTATTGTAGCCACAATAAAGTGCAATGATTTCTAATGAATTTTTAGACGGCATCACCTTGCTATCAATAAAACCAAGCATTCGCCTTAAGGTTTGAGCACTAATGTTTAGTCCGGTTGTGTTTAATATGTGTTTGGATACATCAATGCATTCACTTGAAAAAGTAATTGGTTTTCCGTAACGATTTTCTATGATAGGTTTAATTTTTTTCATGAGCAAAATGATGATTGCAAAGTAATTAATAATCCTAAAAAAAATACAGAATGGATAAAGATGGATTTTTTGTTAGGGATTTAGCTGACTAACATTGTGTAAATATTTAAAATAAATTAACATGAGAAAAATTGGCTTAAAATTAATTGTAATCATTTTGTTTTTTAATTCGTTTGTAATTGCACAGACTTTTAGTTATTATGATTTTAAATCTGGTACAATTAAGTATTTTGATGGGTTGACGGGTAAAAAAAATAAAATCAAAAATGGAATTAAACAAGGTAGAATTGAACAAGTAGTTCTAAAAAAAGATATAATTTTTTTAGATGAATATAATTATGTACCTAATATAGAAAAATCGTTTATTGACACAAACATTTCAGTGAAAAATTTAATTAAAAATGAAGTTTTTGATTTTTTTGTTTTTGTAGGTAATTATATTGATGGCAAAAAACAAGGTGAGTTTAAGTTGCTTGAGGTTGATAAAGGTAGAATAAGAGAGTTAGCTTCTATTAACTATTTGAATGACACTTTAGAGGGGAATTTTAAATTTATTGATTGTTATTTTGATAAAGAAGATTGGTGTCACGGGATAGATTATTTAACGGTTTTAATGAGTAGAAATAGGATAAGTGATCAAACTATAAAAATCTCGGATAAACTTGATTATATAGTTTTCAAAAACAATAAATTAGACAGTGGCTGTATTCATTTTGATTATCAATTATATTATTTTAAAAAATTAGAATCTCCTAGCGAATTTAATTTAACCTTTTTTCATAGTCGAGATAATTTTAAAATTGGAAAAACAGTATTGAGAGTTTCTAATGGTAATAAGTTTGCCAAGAGGTTAAAACATAATGAAAGACTTTTTGAGGATTTGAAAAATCTAAAATGCGAAGGTGTTTGTTTGACTAAAGACAGATATACTACCTTTTCTATAAATAATAGTAAGTTTCAAGGCTTTATAAATTGTTACTATTTCAATGACAGTTTAAATTATTCCATTAACACAACAACTGGTCAAATTGATATTTGGGTTGATTTTGCAATTGACAAGAAGATTAAAACTTTGCCTTTAAACGAATTTGGTGATATTCGATTCGAGTTAGTTAACGATTTGCTTTTTCCATATGAATCAAGGGAGTTTTTGTCTGATAAAGCTGGTTTGAATTTAGATCAGTATAAAACAGGTTATTTTAAGATAGCTGAAATTAGAAACATGTTATACTCTAATGGATCAGTATTTGGAACTAAATTCATTTTAGATTGGAAAAATAATAATCCTTTTTCTATTGATTATAAAATTGGCAGTTATGTCTTTAGAAATGAAACTTGGCAAAAAAATAGTTATGGTAATTCAGAAAAACAATTTACAAATTTTGATAGTAATGGAAATGTTTTGAGTAGTTCTGTGATCGAAAAAAAACAAAAAGAAATAGAAAGGAAAGAAAATGAACAAAACTTATTACGAGTTTTTGGAGTAAAAGATGATAATGAAGTTGTTTCATGTGCATATTGCAAACAGAAACTTGTTAAAAAAAATGGAGAGACAATCCGAAGTGTTCAATGCAGCTCATCCTCCATTCCTTGTATGAACGCAAAAGGTCTTCCTTGCGAATGGACATTTTGTAATATGAAATGTTCTAATGATTTTCAGTGTGCACAATGCGCTCAATATAAATCTTATAGAGCAAATTGTCGTTAAACAATTATAAAGTGTAATTAATATTAACGAATAATAAAAAAAGCAGAAGCGTAAAACTTCTGCTTTTTTTGTAGCTCCAGTAGGAATCGAACCTACATCAAACGTTTAGGAAACGCTTATTCTATCCATTGAACTATGGTGCCAATTAATAGGTGTAAAGCTAATAAAAATTTGAATTTATTTTTAAAAATAAAGCCTTGTATTTTTTACAAGGCTTTAAATTTTTTAAGAAGAATATATGAAGGTTTTATTTTACTAGGCTCACATGACCAATTAAATCATGTGTTTTTAATAGCACATCCTTCACTGTGGCCTTCCACACATACACGTCTTGCTTTGCGTTTTCATAATCGCCTTTACCATTTATACTTCCATCCCATGCTTTATTCATATCGTCACTTTCAAAAATAAGCGCACCCCAACGATCGAAAATTTGTAAATTAAATTCTTTGATGCCAATACCAGATGCCATAAATCCATCATTCGTGCCATCGCTATTTGGCGTAAATGCATTTGGGAAATAAATCGTAAATGCAGGTTTTATGTCAACTAATTTTACAATAGAATCTCTACAACCATTTGTATTTATTGCTATTTGCATGATAGCAACTGTTTTGGCATTAATGGTAGTGAAGGTATGATTAAAATTAGGTGTATTTTTAATCGTTCCATCATCAAATGCATAAGTTATGGAAGCTGCACCTATGGATTGATCAGTCACTTCAATGAGTGGTTCTAATACATCAACCTGTGTTGGCGTTACATTAAAACCTGCAATTGGTTTTGGATACACCGTTACTATTTCAGGTAGCAGTGTTGAGGCGATGCAACCACTGTCGGATATCGCTTTTAAGGAAACGCTGTAAATTCCTGTTTGATAGCAATGGCTTGGAAATGGATTGGTGCTGATAGCACTGCCATCACCAAAATCCCATAGGTATTGATTGATACTTCCCGAAGAAATGGTGCAACTGTTAGTGAAGTTAACACACAATATAGGGCAACCGCTATTGTTTTGAGCAGAAAAAGAAATAGTTGGTACTGCATTAATGTTGACATTTTTTATGATTGTATTTGTACAACCATATTGGGTTTGTATGTTTAATTGAACAGCGTAAACACCTGCCGCTGAAAAATAATGAATCGGGCTTGTTGTTATGGCATCAGGTATGAAGTCAGCATTAAAATCCCAATTGGTATTTGTAATCAATCCATCCACACTTGAAGAATTATTAGTAAAAGTTGTGCTATGCGTTAAACAAGCTGATGGTGCATAAAATTGAGCCATTGGATTTGCATGAACTAACACTGGATGTATTATTTGATTCACGCAGTTATTCGTTGATATGGTTTTTAATTTACACAATGAAGTTCCAAAAATGGGATAAACATGAATTGGATTAAGGGTGGAGTCATCATTGGTTCCATTATTATCAAAGTCCCATAGGTATTTGCTAATAATACCGCTACTTATAGAACTACTGTTGGTAAATGTTGTAGCTTGATTGAAGCAAACGATGGATGAATTAAAATTAGGCATTGGTTTCGGATAAACGGTTGCCATTGTTGAATATGAACTCGAACAATTGTGGTTACTTGTAATAGTTAGTAAAACGTTATGAATACCAGCTGAGCTATAAGTATGAGTTGGATTTGAAACCAGTGAACTTGTTGAATCTCCAAACTGCCATTGATAGCTGGTAATACTTCCACTTGAAATAGTTGATGCATTTGTAAACAGTGTACCTTGTCCAAAACAAACGGTATGAGTTGTAAATGAAGCAACAGGATTTGGATAAACAGTTACACCAACTAGTTGTGTAGCGCTACAGTTAAAATTAGAAATAACTATTAGTTGCGTTGTATAATTGCCTGCAGTTAAAAAGGTATTACTTCCATTTAGTGAGGTGTTATCAATGGTGCCATCAAAATTATAATCCCATAGATATTGAGTGATTGTCCCAGAGGAGATTGAACTGAGATTGGTGTAGGATGTCGCACTTCCCAAACAATTAGATGTTACTGATAAAGCCACATTTGGCAATGGATTTATAATAGCAACTTGAGTATATGTTTGGCTACAGCCTGCTAAAGACGTTACTGTTAGACTTGCATTATATGAGCCACTAGAATTGTAGATATGGCTTGGCGATGGTGATGCAGAAGATGTACCATCTCCAAATTGCCAATTATAGGATGAAATTGTTCCACTACTTAAGCTCGATGTATTTGTAAAAGTGGTTGTATTATTCAAACACACTGTATTTAATGTAAACGATGGAATAGGAGCAGGTTGAATAGATACAGGAATGATTGTTGTATCGATGCATCCCATGTTTGATGTGCTTATTAATGAAACACTATAGGTTCCAATACTTAAGTAATTATGATTAGGATGCATTGTAGATGAAGTAAAACCATCACCAAAACCCCATGATGAATTTGCAATATATCCTACGCTAATTGTACTTGTATTGGTGAATGTAAAGTTTGGTGAGCATGCAGTGCTTTGTGTTGGAGTAAAGTTAGAATTTGGTTTAGGATAAGCAATTAAAGTATAAGTAAGCGTTGGTCCGGGGCAACCAGTCATTGTTGTCATATTTAAAGTATAAACTCCAGCTAAGCCTGTGTTTATTGTTTGACCTAATTGAAAAGTTCCATTTGGTAACGTCCACGTGTATGTTGCAAAACCTAATGGCGCAGTTAATTGAATGCTAGAGCCTGCGCACAGAATGTTGCTTTGATTGATATTGAAATTAGAACAACTTCCATCAATGTAAGCGTAAGCAAAATGCCCACCCAATGCGCAATCTTGAGTCA
>JBILCJ010000151.1:0-5772 GCA_044353195.1 Bacteroidia bacterium
AATTTGTATTTAATATGCGAGGCAAATATAACAAAAAAACGCCCCTCAACTAAATAATGAAGGGCGTTTTTTTTGACATACTATAAATTACATTTTGTAACGTAAACTAATTATAAAATTCCTACCTGGTGCATTGATTCCACTCGCGAAAGCACGGTAACGATTATCTGTTAGATTTTCACAAGCCGCATTTAAACGTAAGTTTTTAGTAAGATTAGCGCCTACACGAATATTTAAGGTGAACCATGCTGGCATACCGTTTACTGTTGCATATTGTAAATTATCTTCACCACTTGGACTATAATCTGCTAATGATTTTTTACCATTATATTTGATAAAAAATTCACCATCAAATCCTTTTGCTTTATAGGTAAGCGACGTTTGTCCAAATAGTGGAGCGATATGATCTAAAGGAATAACAGTATCTAAATTTGAACTGATGTAGCGTCCATAGGTATAATTTAATACACTTTTAAACGAAACGCGTTCATTAAAATCAAACTGAACGCCTGCTGAAACACCATAAATATAAGCATTATCAGCATTTTGTGTAGCTTTTACTTTAGTCATTGAACCATTATACATGGCAGAATCTTTTCCATCCAATTTAAAATCAGCCACAACTAAAGCGTTGGTTAAATTCGTGTAAAAACCAGTTAAATCAAATTTATATTTCCCTTGTAATACTTTACTAATCCCCATTTCAAAATTATACGTATACTCAGGTTTCAACGTTGGATTTGGAACAACTACATAGGTTGAACTTTCAAATACTTTACTCATATCATCCACATTGGGTGAACGAAAACCAGTGTTTGATAAAATAGAAACTTTATAATCGTTATCTAACTTCCATGTGAAACCAATATTTCCAGTTAAAGCTTGATTTTTTTGATTAGCAGTTGTGAAAGGAAATTTAAAAAATGTTGTGTCTGTAAATTTGCTAGATAAACTTGTATTGGTGTAACGAATACCATCTGTAATAACAAACTGTTTACTAACTTCCCAAGCATGAGATGCATAAGCAGCAAAGGTTGTCATTGTACTTCCACCACCAGCATAACGCGTATCAGCGGCAGTTTCAATATTGGTAGAAATGTTTTTAAAACTAGCCTTAGACTGTACATCGTTATTAGTAAATTCTAATCCATAACGTACTTCGTGTTTTTCTTTTATTAATTTAAAGGCATCTACATTGGCGGATAAAACAGTTACATCTTCTTGTTGTGTTTTGCGATTTAAACTTTGAAAATTACGCGTAATTCTGTCCTGATCTATTTTTTGATAGGCTAAAATAACTTTTACATTATCAGATATCGTTGTTTTGCCATCATAATTCAACGTGTAAGCAGCAAGCAATCTTTTTTGTGGAGCGTACCCATTTTCTGCAAATTTAAATTTACCACTTTTATAATCGCCGTTTAATCGATCGTAACGAGGTAAAAAACTAGACGCACCATACTGAAAATTTAAATTATGAACCATATACTGACCCGTTTTAATATTAAAGCGTTGCATTATGTCTAATTGAGAATAACCACTTCCTTTTTGTACATTATTATCAGAATTTTTAATCATGGTATCTCGCTCATTGATTCTATCTTGGTAATAATTTCTATCCCACACATTGGTATATCCAGTTAGTTTATTTGAACCACTTCTTACATCACCAAAATCAGAAAATGTAATATTCGTCATTGATGCAATTTTTTTCCAACCTAAATTGAAATCTAAATGACTCGTTTTTTCCTGCGCGGCAGAAGCATATCTAACCATGGCGTTTGCTTTCACTAACATTTTTTCGTCGGTACTAAACTGGGCGTTCTTTGTGTAAAAATGCATCACACCACCTAAGGCATCACTACCATAAATAGTGGATGATGGGCCGAATACAACTTCAGTTCGTTCTAACATATTGGGATCAATCGTCATCACATCTTGCAAATGTCCGCCACGATAAATGGCATTATTCATTCTAACCCCATCAATAACTAACAACACTTTATTTGCTTCAAATCCTCTTAAACTAGGACTGCCTCCACCCGCTTGACTTCTTTGTACAAAGACTTGACCTGTATTTGACAATAAATCTCCGCTTGTGGCTGGATTAGTAAATTCGATATCCTTTTGTTTAATAATTTCAATAGAATAAGGTACATCAATTTTATGTTCTGATTTTCTGTTTGCTGATAACACAATTTCATCCAAATTCACAGACTTAGAAATTAAATCGATGGTTGTTTCGGTAGTTACTTTTACCTTTTTTAAAGTATATCCAAACGAAAAAATAATAATAGAATCTTCTTTATTAAGACTAGATAAATTAGCTTTTCCTTTGGCATCAGTAAATACTTTATTATTATTTTTATCTTGAATAAGAGCTTTTTCAAGAGGTTCACGAGTTGAATTATCTCTTATGGTAATGGTTTGCGAAAACCCTGTAAAAGATAGGGTTATAAACGCTATGAATAATTTATATTTTTTCATTTTATTTTTTTATGTTGATTAACTTTAATGAGTGCATGATTCGAGTATAAACGAACGAATCGAATTCATGAAAAATGATTGCGAGTAACTTTCTAATTAGATAAGCCTATATTAAATCAACTAACCATTATAGTGATAAAATGATAGATAGATTTTAATAGATTAACCTGGCGCAAGCGAATTTAACACTGCTAAGCTAAAAGTAAATGAGACTTAAAAAGAAAGTGGGTGTTATAATAAATTTGGAGGAGGTGTCTCTACACATTGAACAACAGTTTGAATGACAAACCTATTTGACTGAAAAAAAGAAATAACATTCGTCGTTTTTATAAATTCAAAAACATCATTATGACAAATACATTTTAATGATAGTAATTGTTTCAATAATTTGGCAGATTGAGATGATTGATTTACATCATTCTCATCATACATTGAAGCAAACTGTTTCTTCAATTTCATTTCTTGTGTATCGGAAACAACTGTTAATACAACTTTTTCATTTACCACTTGAATATCGACGATATCATATAAATTGCCCTTATACACAACTTCTTTGTTTTCATCTTCCCACACTAACTGTTTAGAATTTTTATACAATTGATTTTTACTAATTTCAATTTTAGTGTGCGCAATAATTGTTTTGTTTTTAAAAACAAAGGCTTTAAAATCTTTTTTATAAGACTTTAAATACAATTTAGACACAACATAAGAACCTGTACTTAACACGGTAATCAAAAACAGAGTAATTATGATGGTAATTTTTTTCACTGTATTGGTGTAAATATAAAACCTTTTATTCTTTTATAAATTTTTCTTTTACAAGTTGTTTTCCGTTTTCACTAATAGTAATGAAATAAAGTCCAGAATTTAATTGTCCAACTTGAATGTTACTTGAATGATGATGTTCGCTTAATACAATTTTCCCGAAAATGTCAACAATTTCAATACTTAACAATTGTTGAGTGTATCCATCAAATTTAAATTGCAATTGATTCGTAACAGGATTTGGAAACAAACTAAAATTTAAATTTTGTTTATCAACCTCTATTGTATTCACTAATACATTTAATTTAAAAGGTCTAAAGAAACGCCAAATTTCTTTGGATGCACTAAAGTCTTGATTAGTCACTCCAATTGGAAAAGGTGCGCCTGGCCATGTATGTGCGCCAGCATTTACTCGATAAAGTTCTACCGTACTTCCTGATGCTCCTGAAGCATAAACAAAATGATCGGCTGTGCATCCATCAGTAAGATTAATATTTGGTACAGCACTTGTTGTTGGTATGCTATTGCAATTATTTTTTCTTACCCAATACTTTACAACGCTATCAATAGGAGCCATTGTAGAATTACCTGTATAAGGCACCGTAGCATCGGCGGTTCCATGAATTTGCATAACAGGTACTGGACGAGTTGGATGACAATTTGTGCCATATTGTGAAACAAATATACTTCCTGTTACCGAAGCAATAGCCGTGATACGATTACTTAACTCACAAGCCAAAGTGTGACTCATAAATCCACCATTACTCATGCCGGTTGAATACACACGATTTAAATCAATGTTATATTGTGCTTTTAAAGAATCAATTAAGTTTGATAAAAAACTAATATCATTAACACCTAAAGGAGAAATACCTGCATTCCAAAATTGACTTCCACCCGAAGAAGTTCCGTTTGGATACACCATTAAAAAATTAGCTGTATCTGCAATGGGTTCAAAATTCGTATAAAATTGTTGTTGAATTGCATTACTAGTATAGCCATGCATATTAATAATTAAGGGCCTTGCACTTGCTCCTGTAAAAATTGCTGGGATGTATAATCTATAATTTCGATATAGACCTCCTGTATAAATACTATCTACAATTAGTGTTTGAGATTGAGCGATAAAACTAAAACAAACAAATAAAATAAAGTATATTTTTTTCATCATCAATAAAATTTAAAAATTAAATATACAAAGTTTATGTAGTAATAATATTATAATTTTTAGTTAAAAAAACGTACATTCGTTCTCTTAAATTTAACACTTATGTCAAAATCTTTAAAACAAGATGCCCTTGATTATCACTCTCAAGGAAGACCTGGAAAAATTGAAGTTATTCCAACTAAACCATATACAACACAACGTGATTTAACTCTTGCCTACTCTCCTGGCGTTGCAGAGCCTTGCCTTGAAATTGAAAAAAATCAAGAAGATGCTTATAAATACACAGCGAAAGGAAATTTAGTAGCTGTTATTTCTAATGGAACGGCCGTTTTAGGCTTAGGCGATATTGGTGCACTAGCCTCAAAGCCAGTTATGGAAGGCAAAGGCTTATTATTCAAAATCTTTGCAGATATTGATGTGTTTGACATCGAAGTTGATACTAAAAACATTGATGAATTTGTAAATACAGTAAAAAATATTGCGTGTACGTTTGGAGGTATTAACCTCGAAGATATTAAAGCGCCAGAATGTTTTGAAATAGAACGCCGATTAAAAGAAGAATTAAATATTCCTTTGATGCATGACGATCAGCATGGTACTGCCATCATTTCGTCTGCGGGATTATTAAATGCAGTAGAGCTTTCTGGTAAAAAAATGGGTGATGTGAAATTAGTCATTAATGGTGCTGGTGCTTCTGCTAACTCTTGTGCCAAAATGTATATCGCCGTTGGGGTTAAAAAAGAAAATATTTTAATGCTCGATAGTAAAGGTGTTATTAATAAAAACAGAAAAGATTTAGATCAATATAAAACATTTTTTGCCTCAGATAATGTCAGTGTTAATACACTTGAAGAAGCCATCAAAGGCGCTGATGTATTTGTTGGATTATCAAAAGGTAATATTTTAAAGCAAGACATGATTCGCTCAATGGCGCCAAATTGCATTGTTTTCGCATTAGCTAATCCTACACCCGAAATATCATACGAAGAAGCGATTGCCTCTCGACCAGATATTATTATGGCAACTGGCCGCAGTGATCATCCTAATCAGGTGAATAATGTATTAGGCTTTCCATTTATTTTTAGAGGTGCGTTAGATGTAAGAGCTACTTGTATCAACGAAGAAATGAAACTAGCTGCAGCCTTAGCAATTGCTGCTCTAGCAAGAGAAAGTGTGCCTGATTATGTAAACTTAGCTTACGGTTCTAAAAACTTAAGTTTTGGTAACGAATACATTATTCCGAAACCAATTGATAACCGTTTAATATCAACAGTAAGTTCGGCTGTTGCCAAAGCAGCTATCGATAGTGGTGTTGCAAAACGTATCATTAAAGATTGGGATGGGTATCGTAC
>JBILCJ010000022.1:0-18424 GCA_044353195.1 Bacteroidia bacterium
CATTTTATTAAGTGATGATGCTACCATTAATACAAAACCACAATTAGAAATTTATGCTGATGATGTTAAGTGTTCGCACGGGACTTCAACAGGTAAAATAGATGAGGATGCATTATACTACTTAAAAGCCCGCGGCATTGGCGACGATAATGCTCGCAAATTATTATTACAAGCATTTGCACAAGAATTAATTGATAAAATAGAGATAGAATCACTAAAAGAAAAAGTGTTACATTTATTTGAAAAAGCACTTTAAAGGATGTTGGATATAACTAAAATACGTGAAGAATTTCCAATACTGGCTAAAACAGTAAATGGGAAACCTTTAATCTATTTTGATAACGGAGCAACAGCTCAAAAACCAAAACAAGTTATTGATGCTATTACTAATTATTACACCAATCAAAATAGTAATATTCATCGTGGCGTACATACATTGAGTAGAGAAATAACAATTGCATACGAAGAAGCTCGTAAAACAATACAAAATCACCTCAATGCTAAGTTTGCTCATGAAATCATTTTCACGAGAGGCACAACAGAATCGATCAATTTAGTTGCGCATTGTTTTGGTAAAATACATATTGAAGCTGGTGATGAAATTATTATCACACAAATGGAACATCATAGTAACATTGTTCCGTGGCAATTATTGTGTGAAGAAAAACAAGCGATTCTAAAATTTATTCCTATCAATCAAGCTGGCGAATTATTAGTAGAAGAACTTCCTAATTTGATTACAACTAAAACAAAATTAATAGCCTTTACTCATATTTCAAATACGCTTGGAACGATTAATCCCGTTAAAGAAATAATACGTACAATTAGAAATTTATCTCATACTGCTATTTTAGTTGATGGAGCGCAAGCAGTGCCACATTTGCAACCTGATGTACAAGATTTAGATTGTGATTTTTATGTATTTAGTGGTCACAAATTATTTGGTCCAACAGGTGTTGGTATTTTATACGGTAAAGAAGAATGGTTAACTAAATTTCCAACTTACCAAAGTGGCGGTGGAACAATAAAAACAGTCAGCCTTCAAAAAACTGAATTTGCAGATTTACCACTAAAATTAGAAGCAGGAACACCGCACATTGAGGGTGGAATTGGTTTGGCTGAAGCCATTAAATACGTTACAAATATTGGATTTGAACATATTCAAAAACAAGAACATGATTTGTTACAACACCTCACCAAAAAATTATTAGATATTGAGGGCGTCCGAATTTTTGGAACGTCAATTAATAAAACAGCCGTTGTATCATTTAATGTTGGGACTATTCATCCGTTTGATATTGGTACTTTGTTAGACAAATATGGTGTTGCAATTCGCTCGGGACATCATTGCACTCAACCTATTTGGGAATTTTATCAAGTTCCAGGAACTATTAGAGCATCTTTGTCATTTTATAATACCATTGAAGAAATTGACTATTTCATTGATGCTCTTCAAAAATCAATTAGACTATTGAGTTAATTTTAGACTTTAAAATATGTTAAAGACATTGCTCTTATTTACTATTTTTTCAACACTATGCATTTCGTGTGGACTAACAGATGATATCACAAAAAAAGATTCGCCAACAACTGGAAAATTAAATTTTTATTTTGATGAAGGACTAACACTCCATATCAATAATCAAATGTCAACATTTAAAACAACTTACACGTACGCGGAAATAAATTTAGTATCGACCGATGAAAAGACTTGTATTGAGGCGCTTTTTAATGATAGTGCAAAAGTTATTGGTATTTCAAGAATGCTAAGCGAAGACGAGATTAAAAAATTTAAACAAAAAAACATTTCAGTAAATACGTCTTTGGTTGCTCATGATGGGATCGCAATTATTGTAAATAAACAATTTAACGATTCATCGATTTCAATTCCTCAATTGAAACAATTATTGAGTGGTAACGATAGCAGTTATGCCATTGGCAAACATATCCATGTTGTTTTTGATAATCAAAATTCTGGAAGTATTCGTCAATTAAAAGACTCACTGTTATTGAATGTAAATTTCGGGAAGAATTGCTCTGCTGTAAAAAACACACCTGAACTAATTCGTTCAATTTCACAAAACACTTTTTCTATAGGCATTTGCGACTTTGCTTGGTTTAGTGATAAAGACGATTTAACAACAAAGGAATTTTTAAAAACAGTGAAAATTTTAGCTGTATCTAAAAAAGATTTTGAAAAAGCTTATATGCCTGATCAATCAAATATTGCTACTAATGACTATCCGTTAGTAAGACACATATGCATCATACGTCGCAGTTCAGAATTTACATTAGGCAAAGGTATTGAAACATTTATTGCAGGTCCTGTTGGACAAATGATGTTTTTAAAACAAGGATTACCTCCAAACAGACAAGAGGAAAGATTGATTGAAATCGATATGTCTCCTTTAAAATAAAAAACTATTTTTTATAAATTAATGCGACTGCATAGGCATTGACACCTTCCTCTCTTCCAACGTAACCAAGTTTTTCGTTAGTGGTAGCTTTAATGGAAATGTCATTCACGCTAATATTCATAATTGGAGCTAATACTTGTTGCATAGCTTCAATATGTGGATTGATTTTTGGAGCTTCTAAACTCAATGTAGAATCTATGTTGCCAATACCATATCCATTTTTATCTAAAAGTGCAACGACTTCCTTCAACAATAATTTACTGTCCGCACCTTTAAAGCGTTCATCTGTATTAGGAAAATGAAACCCAATATCTTTTAAATTAGCGGCGCCTAATAATGCATCGCAAATGGCATGTAACAGCACGTCGGCATCACTATGCCCAACGCAACCTTTATCAAATTCAAGTTTAATGCCACCTAACCAAAGTTCTCTTTCCATTCCCAAAGGATGTACATCGAAACCAAAACCGACTCTAATATTTACCATAAACCGTATTTACTATTTTTTTAAAACGAATAACTCATACAAAGATATCATTATTTGAAACTAATCTACTTTCGATCGTACTGACAACACGTATGCAACTCACTATAAGCTAAATCGTTTCCTTTATATGTTTCATTATCATAGCCAACAGATGAAATATTTTTTTGAATACTATCTAGTGAAATTAATTTATCATCATATGAAACAGTCATCATTTTACTTTCGACGTTCCAATCTGCATCAATAATACCCTTTACTTTTAGGGAATTTTCTATAGTTTCTTTACACATGTCGCAATTTCCCCATACTTTAAAAAGTGACGTTGTTATACCATTGTGTTTTTCTGTTTTAGAATTTACATCCTTATTATCACTCCCATTACAAGATTCAAACAACAGGGACACTGATACGATTATTAAAATTTTAATTAACTTCATTTTAAACTATTTTTTAAATGCATAAAAAAAAAGAGAGATTAAAATCTCCCTTTTTACATTATTGAATCAATATCTTTTTATATTCACTATCATCACCAGAACTAATCTTTAAAAAATAAGATCCTTTTGCGATATCAACAACAGAAATGGATGATTTATATTGACCAAAAACTTCACCAACATAAATTTCCTTTACTACCTTTCCTGTTAAGTCGATTAATTTAAATGAAACCTCAGAAGCTTTTTTAATAGTTAAGTTTACTGTTATTTGTTCAGTTGATGGGTTTGGAAAAACAGAAGAAATTGATAAATTATTCTCTAAATCACTCATTCCAGTTACACTTCCTGAAAAAGTTAAATTATCTACCCATAAATAATCATTATTTGTTGGTGCTGCTCCACTTGCTTTTAATACAATCATACAACTATCAGGAGCAACTGCACTTGAATAAGATAAGTTTACCGTAAATGTAGCCCAACTCATAGCCATGCCAGATAATGTGACACTTCCGGTTGCTACTACATCTCTTGCACTAGTAGCTGCATTCCATTTTGTTAATTTTACTAAAATAGACCCTTGGCTAGAGCCAAAAATCATGTGCTGCCAATTTCCAGTTAAACGAGATGGTTGCTGGGTAAATGGTTTTCCTGCAGTTCCTTGCATCGTTAAAGGATCTAACGTTCCATATACTGCTATCCCATTAACAACCGTTGTAGAAACTGTTTTAGAGGTTAACATCAAATACGAAGCCCCTGGGTTTCCTGGTGTACCTTTTGTTGCTGTAAAAACACCAGCCAAAGCTGTGTAATTATTTAATGTTTGCCAATTATCAGGATTGCTATAAATACCCATACTTGTCCAATTTTCAAACCCATTATTTAAAATTTGTCCGAACATAGAGATGGACGTCATTGACATCAAAAGAAATGATACTAGTGTTTTTTTCATATTTTTAATTTTAATTTTTAAACCGTAATTATTTTTTAGCAACGTTAACAGATGCAGGAACAACAATGATTGTAGATAAACCAGCTTTTGCATTTGTATGGTTAGGATTTAATTTCAAACATTCTTCCCAATAATATTTTGCCATATCATATTGTTTCTTCTGATAATAAGCACTACCTAAATTATAATACCCTTCTGGATTACTTTTAACTAGTAGCATTGTGTGGCGTAAAATATAAATGGCACTATCTAATTGTCCACGCTGAGACATCTGATAACCTTTATTTAATAAATCATTATAAAATACTTGATAATAACTTGCTAAATAAGGGTTGTTTGGATATAAGTTTTCTGCATGTTTCCAATAAAAAAGTGCATCGCGTGTGTTACCTAATTTAAAACTTCCTAAACCTAAATTTAAGTATCCGTTTACATATCGAGGATGTAATTCAACAGCATGTTTTAAAAATTTGATACCCTTGTTTAAAGCAGTTTCGCGTTTATCCTTATAACCACCAACCTTTACTTCTTCATCGGTAATGTGCAGTGTTCCGTTATAATCATTGTAGCTATCAACGGTTTGTCCTGGTCTTAACTTACCAGTAATTTCTTTCGTATCGGCTAAATCAATCCAACGAGCACCTGCATTACCTAAACATAACACAGAGTTTGGCATCGTTTCAACATCCTTTAAAAATAAAGTAACGTCATTTTTCCAGTCCCAGTTTCTTTCCCATGTTTTACATCCATATAAAAAAGCCATACCGGAAATCAGTGCTAAAAAACCAAATCGTTTTAAATTTAAATTAACACTGTCTGGTATTTTGTCAAAGCCTTTAACAATGAACCAAGCTAATGCTATCACAAAACCAATTGTTGAATGGAACAATAAACGTTCACCCATGGTAGCACCAATGTCCATTAAAATGTTTCCTATCATTAATAAGAATGCAAAATAAACGGCGATTGCAAAACCAAGCGCATGGCGTTTCAAAATCAATTTTATTCCAGCATACACTAAACCTAAATGCAACACTAAAGAAACAAGTGTATCCCAACTTTTGAAGTTTCTGAATTGAATGGAATTAAATGAATAATCAGAAGATAATGGATGAGGGAACCAACATAAATTAAAATATTTAAACAACACGTAAATTTTTGTTGCCCATTGTTCTTGCTGACTTGCTAATAAATAAGGGTTATTTAAAATCTCTGTATCTGGCACGCCTGGTTTTAATTTAACGGCCACTAAACGCATTCCTAAATAAAACAATAGGATGAAGAAATGCCAACTCATCAAGGTTCCATAATCTTTCTTTTTGGAGCCTAAAATAAATACGCCAAAAACTAAATAAATTATTGGAAAAATCCAGAATGATAAATTCGGTTTTGCACCAGGACGAGCTGTAATATCAAATTGTTTTTTGAGATACAACATTAATAAGGCACAACCAAAAAAGACAAAAAAGACATACAAAGATTGTTTAAAATCTTTAGATTGAAAAAACGTTTTAGGGTTAAAATCGAACGTATGAAAAACATACAATGCTATTGGAATTAACACAACTAAAACCACGGCATATTCTTTAGACAATAGCGCTAATAAGAAATTAAACGATGCTAGAAATAATGCTCTTGGTGTTTTTTCGGTAATGTATTTAAAAGAATAGAAAAAGGTGAGCGAAATAAATATGAGTGAAAAAATTTCATCTCGACTTTTCACATTTGCAATGGCTTCAGAATGGATGGGATGCATTAAAAATAAAATGGCTGCTAAAAAAGCAATATCATGATTATCCTTAAAAATATAATTTCTGAAAAACAAAAATAGCAACATTATGCCAATAATAAATGAGAGGATATTGACTAAATGCCTAACCCAAGCATCCTTTACCTGACAGTCTACTTCATTAAATATACCATCTTGGTTAACGTCTTCTTCAGCATCATCGACATTGTTTTTATTCTGATCCCAACATCTTGCAGGATACAAACCATTATCATAAGCACCAATAAATTGCTGTTCAATCGCAAAACTTACAACAGATAAAGGGCGATAACGACCTCCAGCTAACTGGTCTGTTGCATTCATTCGACGGTAAAAACTTTCATAGGCATCTTTGGTCATGATGCCTTTAATACCTTTGATACCTTTAATAACATGGTCATTTTGATGAATAATAATGCCGTCATCAAGCGCATATTCGTTATTCAAAGAAGTTAAATTAAAAATTAAACCCAATAAAATAATTACTATAAAAGGAGCTGTTTGATTTTTGAAAGGAAAAAAACGAAATGTGTTTTTTAATTCAGTAAATACAGGTTGCTTGTTTGTTGTCGTTTGTTTTGCCATAAAAAATATTGATATATTACAAATATACTTAAATATATAAAAAAATGATTTTTGATTTAAAAAAATTAGTTAAAATTACCTAAATTGCTTATCAATAATGAAAAAATCAATCATAAATAAAGCCATCAGCTATTTACTATTATCCATTTTGGTCGGAGCAATTGCTTATTTTATTGATTTAAAAAATAATTATTCGACACAAAAATTAGCAGAGATTGCAGAATATAATTTGCAAAAAAAAGAAGTTATTGCGGAAGAAAAATTATTGGAATTAAGGCAATCCATAAAAATTGATTTTCCGAAAAAATTAAATCTCACCAAGAGTGATATATATTCTGAGCTATACAAAACAGAAGGTATTGGACTTTATGCTTACCAAAATGATTCATTGATTTACTGGTCGGATAATGAACCTGCTATAGATTTAATTGATTTAAACATAAAATCATTTTCAGAAATTATAAAATTACGAAATGGGTGGTATGAATGTTTAACCATTACTAACAGAAAATCTGATAACATATCTGTATTTGCGCTCATCAAACTAAAAACAGAATACGATTTTGAAAATAAATATTTAAAAAATGAATTTAGTAATTGGTTGAAACTTCCAATCAATACAGAGATTATTATCCCTGCAAATTTAGCAGAACATAGTATTTCATCAAAATATGGACACACACTATGCGAAATTAAAAGAGACGAAACGTACTACAAAGATTTAGATTCAAATTTAATAAGCTGTAGCCTTTTCTTAATTTGTTTTTTGTTTTTATTGATTAGCATGTATAATGCATCCAAACAATTTTTTCAAAATAAATGGTTGCAAAGTGTGTTTCTGTTCATTGGCGTTTTAGTTATCAGAACACTAATGATTCATTTCAAAATACCAAATTGTTTTTATCTGTCTAACTTATACAATGCCACTGTTTTTGCAAACGCCGATTCATTTTACTTCTCGCTACTGGGAGACGTGTTGATAAATTCTATTTTACTTTTATTTATCAGTTTCAATTTATTAACATCCAAGATTAATCTAACTCATATTAGCTTTTCAAAAAAGCTGACAATTCTAATCTTTTTCTCTTTGTTTCTCTTTATGTATGGGATGTTAGTGCCATCATTAATTCATAGTTTAATTACAAACTCACACATTACATTTAATATAAATAGAATATTTGATTTTAATTATTATTCTCTGATTGGTATCATTTCCATCAGTACTAGTTTGCTAGGATTTTATTTTACCTTAGAAAAACTGATTATATTGTATATCAAAAGTTTCAATCCTAAGAGGCAACATCTATTTATTTTCGGAAGCTCAATTCTTCTGATTATTTTCTTTCTGATCATACTAAAAGCTGATTTGTTATTCTACCTCTGGTTTCTGCCATTAGCCATTACAAGCTATCTACTGAACCAGTTTAAGATTTCAGCAAATTTTATGAATACTGGGCTTAAAATTTTAATTGTAGCGTTATGCGTTTCAGTATTTTTTAATAAATATGAAGAGTCAAATAAAAGGAATACATTCATGGCACTATCTTACATATTAACGGATAGACAAGATGCTATTGCAGAGAATGAATTTTCTAAAATTATTCAAAACTTAAAAAAAGATTCTAAACTTAAAAATTTAATTTCTTTACTCCCATTAAGCGCTCAACAAATAGAACAAAGTATAAAACAAGTAAATTTTAGTGGGTATTTCGAACGATACGATGTTGTGTTATCGTTGTTTAAAAAAAATCAACCTATTTTCCAACTTAATGAACCCAAGTACACTACAATTAATTATTTCGAAAATCAAATAGAACAGTTAAGCCATCCAACAATATGTGAAAACTTATATTTTCTTGATAAAAAAAATAAACCGATTAGGTACATTGGAAAACTAAACCTTTCAAGTTATGACTTCTATAAAGATTCGAGTTACTGTTTATACTTCCAATTAGATCCGAAACTCATAAATAACATTGGCGTTTTTCCAGATTTATTATTGAATAAAACCTTAGAAAATAGAGTCGAAAATAAACATATCTCATATGCGGTATATGAAAACAATAAGTTGCAAATGTCATTCGGAAATTACACCTACCCCGCCTATTATTTTAAAAATAAGAATGTAGATAATCGAAATCGCATTCAGCACTATATTTACCCTAAGCATAATAACACCACTATTATTATTTCCGACAACAAAATTAGCTTTTATAACTATTTCACATCCAGTTCATATATTTTTGTTTTCTTCTCTTTACTGATTATGTTTGGGACATGGCTGTACGCACTCTTCAAGAAAGGAAATTATAATTTCCAAACATTAAACAATAGAATCCAATTTATTTTTATATCTATCATTGCTCTATCATTAACCGCTGTTACATTAGGAACTATTTGGGTTGTAAGTAGCCAATCTGAGATTAAAAATGTAAATGAATTACTTCAAAAATCTCAAACAATTTTAAATGAATTAAAACAGAATGTTGGACAACAGAAGGAACTAGACCAAAGCTATAAGGAATACGTTAATTATACTTTAAAAAAATTATCTCAAGTATTTAGTAGCGATGTTTCCTTGTTTGATAAAAATGGCGTCTTATTCTCTACTTCTCAGCCAGCCATTTACGACCAAGGATTAGTTTCGAAATATATGAATCCAACTGCATATTCTGCTTTGGCAGAAAACGAATCTGTTACTTTTTCACATCGAGAGGAAATAGGAAATTTAAATTATGAATCAACGTATATTCCTTTTTTTAATGCTGATGACAAGCTTCTTGGGTATTTAAATCTACCCTACTTTGCTAGGCAAAAAGATTTAGAAAAAGAGTTATCTGCCTATTTAACAACGTTATTAAATATTTACACCATTCTATTTGTAATAACTACGCTATTTGCTTTATTAGTTTCAAATTTATTAACAAAGCCATTGCGAATCATTAAACAACAAATTTCAAATACAAAATTTGTTAAACATTTTAATCCAATTAAATGGGAATCGAAAGATGAAATTGGAAGTTTGGTAACTGAATATAACGCCATGATTGTTGAATTAAAAAAGAATTCGGAACTACTAGCACAATCAGAAAAAGAAAAAGCATGGCGCGAAATGTCGAAACAAATAGCACATGAAATAAAAAATCCATTAACACCTATGAAGTTAAATATCCAACATTTACAGCGTGTTGTGAAAACTAACCCAGATAATATTTCAGAAAAAGTAGATAGTGTGGCAAATGTTTTAATTCAACAAATTGACTTATTATCAAACATTGCTACTGAATTTTCCAACTTTGGAAATTTTCCTGAAACAAAATTAGAACGAATTGATTTAAATGAAATTTTACAGAAAGAAACTCAACTGTTTAAAATAAGTTCGGATTGTAAAATCGAATTATATACTGAGCCTAATTTATTTGTGATGATAGATAAAGAACAGTTTTCGAGAGTAATTATCAACTTAATAAAAAATGCTGAACAAGCTATACCAAAACATCGAACTGGTGTGATAAAATTATCTGCACATAGAAAAGAACAAATCATTGATATTACATTAGAAGACAATGGAATTGGTATTGCAAAAGAATTTTATTCAACTATTTTTTTACCAAACTTTACAACAAAGAATTCTGGCACTGGATTGGGCTTGGCTATGGTAAAAAATAGTATTCAAAATTTTAATGGTCATATTACTTTTGAAAGCGAATTAGAAAAAGGAACCACTTTTAAAATAACATTGCCGGCTTTTTAACTTACATTTTTTTTATTTTTTTTGATATGCCATTAAATAAATATAACTCATTATCATCCTTTTTTCTGCATCTAAATAAATAAGATGTTATCGATTCTATTTCAGAAAACTCTTGCTTAAGTAATGTTTCACCTTTGTCATTGATGACTCCTATTTTATTATCTTCTACCCAAACTTTATATAGAAAAGAATTGACTTTTGAGATAGTTCCATTTTGAATTTCATAAACTAACTTTCCTTGTGTCGTAATAATTTGAGATGCTTTAGAAGTTTTTACTATCGCTAAATTATTTTCAAAATCTGTTGCTTGAATGTATTCAATTGGTGTTACTAATTTTAATTTTCTATCAACAAAACCATACTTGCTGTTTTTCTGAATGCGAATCAAATCGCACTTTGCGAAAAACAAATTAGTATACATTCCGAATGGTATACTAGATCTGCCATTTGCATCAATAAGTGAGATATCATTATTTCTTAATAATTTAAAATACTTTCCGTTTGTGTAATAATTTACATCGTACATTGCATTGTAAGTAAAATCAATTTCCGTCAAGAAGCATTGATCAAAAACATCAAAAAAACCATACTTGCTATCTTTAACAATAAGGTATATTCCATTTTTACATGCAGCTACATAATCAAATTGAGGAACTAAGACCATCTGCTCGTTGGAATTTATTAATCCAAATTTCTTATCTTTCGAAACTATAATGGTATGATTGGTATCAACGCCTGAAACCCAATCCCATTGAGCATCTAACTGTTGATTATTCTTATTTAACAAGCCAAAATAAGAAGTGAAATAATACGCAAATCCATTTTTAAAATCTCCTAGTTTATTATATAAAAACGGAATAACAACATCACCTTTATCGTTAATAGCACCATACTTTTCTTTGTCTTTACAAACAAATAATTTTTCAGATTGTGAATTTATTTCTTGATATGATTTTGAAATAATTTGGCCAATTCGATTCATTAGACAATACGCATTATTTCTTTTAACGATCGTTATTCCATTTTTAAAAGTTTCGGCTTCGTCAAAAAAAGAAGTAAACATTCGTTCTCCCTGTTTATTGATAAAATAACACGTATCATTGTTACATACACTTGCCAAACCTTCAGAAAAATCTGAAGCTTCATCAAATTTTGGTGCTATTATCCAATTACCTAGTGTGTCGATATAACCCATTTTTTCATCTTTATTCTTAAATGGAATGAGGAGGTTTTCTGTTGCTCGCAATTCCTTTTCAATAGCTTCTCGGAATGGGTATTGAGGATATTCAATTACAAAATTTTGTAAATTCTCTTTTGAATAGTTCGTAACCGTTAGGCTATAAAAAAACTTCCATGCTTCCTCTTGAGTTATTGATGTGCTATATCTAATAATAAAATGATACAAACTATCTTTATTCCTTAAATCAGTTATCAAGGAAAATAGTTTAATTTCAGCACTATGTATATGACTATTCTTTGGGAAATTTTTAATAAATAACTGCAGGGAGTTTATATTTACTGTGCTTGTTTGCTCATAATATTCAAAATCATCATAAAGCTTTTTTGCTTCAGTCATCAAACTACTTTCAGGATGATTAAGCATAAACAATTTTACGCTATCACTGCTTTTGTAAACCAAGAGCTTTTGATACAAGCAATCATCCCGAACCAAAAAAGCACATTGCATTAAAGAATCTTTAGCAAAATAAAAATGAGCTAAAAAATGATTCGAACTAGCAGCTAATTTATTTTTGCAATACTTAATATATCCTTTAAGAGCAATCGTTTCTGAAAGCGTTTTGATCGACTCTTTATTGATTATAAAAGTGCTAAATAGTGCAGAATCGTTTGTGTTTTTTAGGGCAATTGAAATGTATTTTGCAGCACTATCAATATCAGAGAAAGGATTATCTATTCGATTAAAAATAACAGATAAACCATAGGACGCCTGTGTTGGATTTGTTTTAATGGATGCGTAAAAGAGTTTTTTTGCCTCAAAATAATTAAAAACAGATAATGCTTGGTAAGCTCTACTGATTTTACTCGCATTTAAAAACTGCGGCAATAAACATGTTATTACAATAATTAGTTTTATTTTCATAGAAAATCAATAAATCGCAATAAAATTATACTTTTGCTAACCAATTTAATCATAAAGATGTTCACAACCGGAAAAATTTTATTTGCATTCTTTTTTTTTATCGCATTTTCAATTGGCATGTTTTATGCCTATAAAAAAGATTTTAAAGTAAATACCATTCATTTTTCAGGCTCTAGAAAAACATTAATTTATATCATCATCGTTATGAGTTTATTATTTATGTTTGTGAAGTTACGTCACTACTTATAAAGTAGTTCGTTTTAGTAAACAAATCATAGAGATATTATTAAATTATCCTCATACACCAAAAACAAGATAAATTAAAACCTTATATTTGAGGTAAAATTCTATTATCATAAAATTAAAATACATGGAACAAGTTTTAAAATCTTTAGGTATAAAAGACCTAAATAATGGGTGCTCAACTGGAAGTCAATTTTTTGCAAATGGTACTATTATTGAATCATACAGCCCTGTTGATGGCAAATTAATTGCTAAAGTTCAGGTAGCAAATGAAGCTGATTATGAAAAAGTAGTTAAAGTTGCTTCAGAAGCCTTTTTAACTTGGCGAAATATACCTGCTCCAAAACGCGGTGAAATAGTTCGTCAATATGGCGAAAAATTAAGGGCAAAAAAAAATGAATTAGGGAAATTAGTTTCATATGAAATGGGTAAATCTTTGCAAGAAGGTTTGGGTGAAGTTCAAGAAATGATTGACATTTGTGATTTTGCAGTTGGTGTTTCCCGTCAATTGTATGGTTTAACTATGCATTCTGAAAGAGAAAATCATCGCATGTATGAACAATGGCATCCATTAGGAATTGTTGGAATTATTTCGGCATTCAATTTTCCTGTTGCTGTTTGGAATTGGAATACAGCGTTGGCATGGATTTGCGGAGATGTTTGTATTTGGAAACCATCAAGTAAAGTACCTTTATGTGCTGTAGCCTGTCATAATATTTGGATTGAAGTGGCTAAAGAAAATAATTTGCCTGAAGGTGTTTCTTGCTTATTAGTAAGTCCTAGTGCCATTGGAGAAAAAATGTGTGAAGATACGCGCATACCGTTAGTTTCTGCAACAGGTTCAACACGAGTGGGAAGAATTGTTGGGACAAAAGTAGCAAGTCGTTTCGGGCGTTCTATTTTAGAATTAGGCGGAAATAATGCCGTTATTATTTCTCAACATGCAGATTTACCAAATGTTTTACCAGGAATTGTATTTGGTTCTGTTGGAACAGCAGGACAGCGTTGTACCTCAACACGACGTTTAATAATTCACGAATCTATCTATGAAGATGTTAAACAAAAATTAGTTAGCGCTTATAAGCAATTGCGCATTGGAGATCCATTAAATGAACATAATCATGTGGGGCCATTGATTGATAAAGGGGCTGTAAAAGAATACCTAAATGCTATTGAAAAAGTAGTTGCAGAAGGTGGAAATATTTTAGTTCCAGGACAAGTATTAGAAGGTAGTGGTTACGAAAGTGGGTGTTATGTGACACCTTGCATCGCAGAAGCGAAAAACCATTTTGCAATTGTTCAACATGAAACATTTGCTCCTATTTTATACATCATGAAATACAGCACACTAGATGAAGCTATTGCGATTCAAAACGGAGTTCCTCAAGGGTTATCATCATCGATTATGACATTAAATATGCGTGAAGCCGAACAATTTTTATCTACTAATGGTAGCGATTGTGGTATTGCAAATGTAAATATTGGAACAAGTGGTGCAGAAATTGGTGGAGCATTTGGTGGAGAAAAAGAAACTGGCGGCGGTCGCGAAAGTGGCTCTGACAGTTGGAAAGCGTATATGCGTCGCCAAACAAACACGATTAATTACGGCACAAAATTAACCTTAGCTCAAGGAATCAAATTTGATTTCTAATTCATTAACTAAACCATAAAAATCAAGATTATTAAGCACTTGAAATAAAAAAACAAAAACATGACAATAACAAAAAACAAAGTTGTATCGGTAAATTATCATTTGTCGGCACATGTAGAAAATGAAGCGCCAGAATTAATTGAGCAAACTACCAAAGAAACTCCATTTGTTTTTCTTTTTGGCGGTGGTCAATTATTGCCTGACTTTGAAAATAATTTACAGAATAAAAAAGTAGGTGATAAATTTGATTTTGCTGTTATACCTAAAAATGGATACGGAATTTCTGATCCTGAAATGATTGCAAAAATACCTAAAGAAGCATTTCATGTTGACGGTGTATTTGATTCGGAAAGAGTGATTGAAGGAGAAGAGCTAATGATGAATGATGCAGACGGAAATGAATTAATGGGATTTGTAAATGAAATTGGTGATAATTATGTAATTATGGATTTCAACCATCCTTTAGCTGACCATCATTTGCATTTTGTTGGCGAAGTGCTTTCAATTCGCGAAGCTACTCCAGAAGAGCTTGATCATGGACACGTTCATGGCGCTGGTGGTCATCATCATTAATTATATTTTTTATATACTTAAATTAATAAATGACTGAAACATTTCCTGTTTATAGAAAATATACCAATAACAAAAATTACTTTAAAATTATTAATGATAATGAATTTATTGAAATTTCTGTTATTGGTAAACAGGTGATTATTAAAAAAACAGAAGCGAAAATATATCCAGATAAACTATTTATTTCGGACTTAATACAATGTTCCCTCTCTATTCTTGAAATTTCTGAAGAAGAATTTACATCGATCGAAAAACAATCGAATGAGTTAGAATAGTTTGATTTTGTATTTCTCGGCCATCTTTTGCAATTGCTCATCACTCACCTCGTGAACATTTTTTTGGTGATGGTATTTTTCAACTGTTACAATATGCAGCGAGTAATTAAAATCCTTAGCTAATTTAAAATAAGGTTCAAGTTCCCAATCTAGTGTAAAGGTATTGTGAACGAAAACTTTCACTTCGTTTGCCAACAAAGCCAATTTCGTATTTTCCTCACATTGCTTATAAGCTAAATGATTTGTTTTAAAATCAAACTGATATTCATTGGTTTGTTCATTGGTGAAAAAGTCATCAACCGAAAACATCGGGAATTTTCCGCTGTCAGAAAGTAATTTAGCTAAAGTTGTTTTCCCACTTCCTGGCAAACCCCTTAATAATATAAGACTACCGTTGGTTTTCATAAAATTAAAAACCCAAACCTTTTAGGTTTGGGTTTTGTGGTACCTCCAGGAATCGAACCAGGGACACACAGATTTTCAGTCTGTTGCTCTACCGACTGAGCTAAGGTACCAACGTATTCGGGGTGCAAATTTAGTAGAATTTTTTGTATTGCAAAAAAAAACTTAAAAAAACTTAAAATCATTTTACTTATCAAGTATTTATCTATTTTTATACTCCATTGAATTTAGTTGTAGATATAGGAAATACGCGAACAAAAACCGCTTTATACCAAGGTGAAACCTTAGTAGATTTATCTATACATAATCATTATGAAGATATTTTTTTTGGAGACTTCATAGAAAGAAGCTCTCATATTATTGTTGGTAGTGTATTAAATGATGTGGACGCTCTGATCTCTAAGCTCTCAAAATTAAAACCCTGTCAATTATTTACAACACAAACACAGATTCCAATTCAAAACAAATACCAATCTATTTCTAGTTTAGGCTCTGATAGAATTACTGCTTCAATTGGTGCTTATTACTTATATCCAAATAATAATGTTTTAGTTATTGATGCAGGAACTTGTATTAAATATAATTTCACGAACTCCAACAACGAATATCTAGGAGGAGGTATTTCACCAGGAATTGAAATGCGATTTAAAGCATTGAATCAACTAACCGCCAAATTACCGCTCACTCCATTTAATAAGAACTTTGATGAACTAATTGGTAATTCAACTGAAAATTCAATTTTATCAGGTGTTATCAATGGAACAATTCAAGAGATTGATGGGATCATAACTTGTTACAAGTCAGATTTTCCAAATTTAATTTGTGTTTTAACGGGAGGCGATGCTGAATACTTGTCAAATCGCTTAAAAAATAGCATCTTTACGCATCGAAATTTAGTACTAAAAGGATTAAACGATATTTTAAATTACAGCATTGAAACCAACACATTATAATACATTTCTAAAAACTTTGACTTTTAGTCTATTTTTACTAATTCTTAGTTTCAACACTTTGGCTCAAAGTTTAACATCTAGTCCTTATTCACGGTATGGTTTTGGAGAATTAAACACACAATCATTTGCAGCACAATCTGCTATGGGAAATTGTTTTATTGCCTACCAACAAGATTCTATCGCTCCTTTTTTTATTAACATTGCTAATCCTGCCGGCTTATCTGGTATAAAATTAACTATACTCGAATTAGGTGGACAAGCTCAGTTCACTAATATTAGTAGCTCAACAACTAAAATCAACAAAACAAATACTAATTTCTCATATGGATCGGTTGCGTTCCCAATAAAAAAAATTGGCGGAGCTGCATTTGGCATTATGCCTTATAGCACAAGTGGTTATAAAATTACCTCATTGCAAGAAGAAGCAGCCGGAACAATGACTTATATCTACAAAGGCGATGGCGGATTAAGTAAAGCATTTGTTGGCACTGGGATTAAACCTTTTATGAGTAAAGAATATCGTTTTTATTCATCTGACATGGCCGATTCACTTACAAAATATCAAAAAGTAAATCGTTATAAGTTTTATAAATTTGGAAATCAAATCATATCAAATATTTCCATTGGAGCATCTGCAAATTATATTTTTGGTACAATCAATCAAACAACAGATGTCATTTATCCATCACAGGTATTATATTTTAATGCAAAAAGACAACGATCAACACAAATAAGTGATTTTACAATTAACGGTGGTATTCAAACACACTTTACAATAGATTCAGTGAAACATAGAAATAATGAATCATCTGAAAAACAGAATAAAAGAGTTGCATTAAAAGAACGTATTTTAATTGGCGCAGGGTTTTACATCAATAGTCCGATGAACTTAAATGCTATTCAAAATAACATCATTTACAATTATGCTATTGATGGAGGTGGAAATGAAAAACCGAAAGATACGCTACTCAATTTGCAAAATGTTTCTGGGTCAATTAAACTTCCTCTTGAAATGGGTGTTGGATTGTCAATTAAAAAAGGTGATAAGCTTACTGTTTTAATAGATGGGTCAATTACCAATTGGTCTGGTTACAGAAACTTTGAAGCAGTAAATACCGATTTAAAAAACAGTTATAAAATATCTACAGGATTAAATTATGTTCCTAATAAATTGGCCTTTGGCTCAGCCAATTATATCAAACGCATCCATTACCGAATTGGTGGTTCATTTTCAAATGGCTATTTAGATTTAAAAAACACTAGGATAAATCATTACTTCGTTTCATTAGGATTAGGATTACCTGTTGGAGCAGCTAAATATGATGCAAGAGGACGTTGTGATGAAATAGGTGTTGTTAATCTTTCTGTACAATTTGGACAGAATGGAACTACAACAAATCAACTTTTAAAAGAAGAGTTTATTAAATTTAATTTAGGGTTTACTTTTAATAAACGGTGGTTTATTAAATACAAGTATGACTAATCATTGATTGATGTATAAATTATCGAACTTCATTAGCTTTTTATTAATAAGCACACTGTTTTTATCCTGTGAAACAAACAGAGATGAAGTTTTATCTATTGGAAAAAAAACAATAACACCATCGCAAACTGGAAAAAATATAGATATGTTGTATTCAGATTCTACTATCTTAAAAATTAAATTACAAGCGCCACAAATGCTTATGTATGATAAAGGGGTGAAAGAACCATTAACTATTTTGCCAAAAGGAGTGATGGTACTATTTTATGACCGCAATGAAAAAGAATCAACAACACTTAAAGGCAATTACGCTATTCGATATGAAAAAAGTCAGCGAATGGAAATT
>JBILCJ010000153.1:0-5720 GCA_044353195.1 Bacteroidia bacterium
GATCACTGTCATAACCTCGATGTGTCGCTAAATCAAAAGCAACTGATAATCCTTTTTGCCCCGCTGCTAAGTTTTTTTTATAAAAAGCATTGCTGTCTTCTGCCGTGCTAAATCCTGCATATTGTCTAATTGTCCATGGATTTTGAACATACATACTTGAGTAAGGTCCTCTTAAAAACGGAGCTTTCCCTGCGCCGAAATTGAGATGTTCAAATGATTTTATGTCATTTAAATTGTAATGCGATTTAACAACAATTTGTTCTGCTGTTGTAAAGTCCACTGAATCTAATGATTTTGACTGATTTTGAGTTGACTGAAATGATGTATTTGAAAAATCTTTTCTCATTAAAATAAAATTAAAATTTAAGATGTTTTACTGAAATTCCTGCTTTTTGTAATTCTTTTAATGAATCAATTCCAATTTTTAAATGATCATTAACAAAATCAGCACTTACTTTTTTATCGCTTTCTTCTGTTTTTACACCTTCAGGAATCATCGGTTGATCTGATACTAAGAGTAATGCACCAACTGGTATTTCATTATGAAAACCAACACTGAAAATAGTTGCTGTTTCCATATCAATTGCCATTGCTCTGATGACTCTTAAATACTCTTTGAATTTTTCGTCGTGTTCCCAAACTCTTCTGTTAGTTGTGTAAACAGTTCCAGTCCAATAATCTCTTCCACTTAACCGAATGGTGTATGAAATTGCTTTTTGTAAATTAAATGAAGGTAGAGCAGGCACTTCATTTGGTAAATAATCGTTAGAAGTTCCTTCACCTCTGATGGCTGCTATAGGTAAAATTAAATCTCCAATTTCATTTTTCTTTTTTAATCCACCGCATTTTCCTAAAAACAAAACAGCTTTGGGATTAATAGCTGTTAATAAATCCATAATGGTTGCAGCCATTGCGCTTCCCATACTGAAGTTAATAATCGTAATGCCATCAAATGTGGCAGATTGCATGGGTCTATCTAATCCTTCCACTTCAACATGATTCCATTCAGCAAATGTTTTTACATATCCGCCAAAATTGGTCAGTAAGATATAAGAGCCAAATTCTTCTAATTTTTTACCAGTATAACGTGGTAACCAATTATTAACGATTTCTTCTTTTGTTTTCATACCCTTAATTTAATTCAAACAAAGTTATAAAGTATTTTATCTTTTTATATGATTATTATTTTAACCTATATTTATCCTAATTTTAAACTTAAAATGAATTTACAGAAATTAAATTTCCCTAATATACAAGGTCGTTTTAAAGAAAAGCCAAATGGGCAAATGCAGCTGTTTGATAATATCCGCAAAAAGTTTGTTGATTTAACGCCAGAAGAATGGGTAAGGCAGCATTTAGTGTCGTATTTAATTCATAGTAAAAATATTCCACCCTCATTAATTTCGGTAGAGAAGCAATTGGTATTAAATGGTACAAAAAGACGAACCGATGCGGTAGTTTATGATCCAGCATTAAGTCCTTTGTTGATTATCGAATGTAAGGCGCCAAATGTTATCTTAAATCAAGAAACAGTAAATCAAGCATTAGGTTATAATTTGGTTTTAAACGTTCCTTTTGTGTTGTTAACGAATGGCTTATCTCATATTTGTTTTCATTATTTTAATCAAAACGCTACTATTTTATCAGAAATTCCAAGTTTTGAGGAACTTCAGAAAAAAGCGTAAAAAATTGATTACTAACAAGTTAAATTTAATTAACCTTTTAATTTAACGATTAATTAGCACATTAACAACAATTAACATTGCGATTGTGAAATAAATACCTTATGTTTGTAAAACACGACATAAAAATGATGTTAATCAATAAAATAGGTATATCAATAGTTGCTTTGGCTCTTTCACTCAATGGAAGTGCTTCTGTTTCTATGCCTGTTTTTTCAAACGTTTCATTTTTAAATCACGCTTCAAATCCGGATGAAAAACCGATTAAAGATGATGATGGAAAAAAGAAGGTTGTGAAAAAAGATGATACAACGCGTGTACCCTTAAATCCAACTCTATTACTTGCAGGACATAGTGATGAAGATCATGAAGATCATGAAGAAGTTGATTCCTTATTAGCATTTCCTTCAAATGACTTATATACAAGTTGGGACACTACTGTTATTCACCCGTATTCATTTGCACAATCTTTTAAAAAAGATTCAGCTTCAATTGTTTTTACTGAGCCTACAGATTGTGGTTTCAAAATTCCTTTTAATGGCAATGTGACTTCAGAATTTGGTTGGAGAAAAAGAAGACCTCATTATGGAACTGATATAGATTTGGAAACTGGTGATACCGTTGGATCTGCATTTGATGGGATGGTTCGTATTGCTAAATTAAATCGTAGTTATGGAAACGTAGTTATTATTAGACATAAAAACGGATTAGAAACAGTTTATGCTCACTTATCAAAAATATTAGTTGAAGCAGGACAACATGTTGAAGCTGGTCAAATGATTGGCTTAGGAGGAAATACTGGTCATTCTTTCGGTTCTCATCTTCATTTTGAAATGCGCTATTTAGGTCAAGCAATTGATGCAGAAGATTTCGTTGATTTTGAAAAAGGTGTTTTGAAAAACAATGTGGTTACCTTTACTAAAGCTGATGTTGAAACTAAATACGATTTAAGAGCCTTACATTCTCGCCAAAAAAGAGATTTAAATTTAACACGTGTTTCTTCTTCAAAATCTAAGCATGGAAAAGTTTATAAGGTTAGAAAAGGTGATACGTTAGGTAAAATTGCACAGCGTAATCATACGACTATAAAAGCTATTTGTAAGAAGAATGGCATCAAGAAAAATAAAGCATTACGTCCTGGTCAAAAACTAAAAGTGTAATCCTTTTCCTTTTTAACATTTAATTTTCGAGTATGGTTTAATTTTTGTTTAAGTATGACTTAAATGAAAGAGGAATTATTACATACGATTTGGAAATATAAATTAACGGGTACAGTTGATTATATTGGCACAAAGCAAGAGAAAATTAAAATTATTTCCATTGGCGAACATAATCATCATTCTGGACCAGATTTTTTTAATTCAAAGGTTGAGATAAATGGGTTAATGTTAGTTGGGAATTTAGAAATCCACATTAAAACATCAGATTGGCTAAAGCACAAACATCAGTATGATAAAGCGTACGATAATTTGGTTTTACACGTTGTGTATGAGCATGATGTTGAACTTCCTCAAAATGAGCAATTCAATGTTTCCGTTCTTGAATTAAAAAAACACATTAAATCTTCGCTATTAAATCAATATCAAAGTATCGAAAGTTCAAAACAACGAATACCTTGTGGGAAATCCATTACCACCGTTTCACCCATCATTTGGAAATCGTGGTTAGATCGATTAGCTGTTTCTCGTTTAGAAGATAAGATAAATTATATTTCGGCAATTTTTGATTCAGTGAACCAAAATTTAGAGGAAACACTTTATGTTTTGTTATGTAGAAATTTTGGGTTTAAAATCAATAATGACGCCTTCGAATTATTGGCAAAGTCAACTCCATATTCTATTTTAAAAAAGCATGCCAATCAAGTTTTGCAATTAGAAGCTCTCTTGTATGGTAACGCTGGATTTTTAGATGATTTGTTTAGAGAAAAATATCCAATTAGTTTGCAAAATGAATTTGAATTTTTGAAACACAAATACATGTTGATTCCTTTAAAAAAAGAAATATGGAAATTTTCGAAAACACGCCCTTCAAATTTTCCAACGATTAGAATTTCTCAATTAGTTTGTTTAATTGGTAAACAGCAATCGCTTTTTCATTTTATAGAAAAACAACCCACCATTATTCAATTAAAAAATTACTTTAATGTAGAAACCAATGAGTATTTTAAATCTCATTTTAAATTTGATTCTCCAGTTAAAGAGTCAGCTAAACATTTGGGCGATTTAGCTTTTTACAATATTGTGATCAATACAATTGTTCCTTTTCTTTTTTTTGTGTCAAAGCAAAATAGTAAAGAAGACATGCAAGAATATGCATTTGATTTACTTGAGCAGATTCCAGCAGAAATTAACACTAAAACCAAAGCATTCACAAATTTAGGTGTAGTTCCCGAAAGTGCTTTGGAAACGCAAGCTATGATTAAGTTACACGATTCTTATTGTTCCATTAAATCGTGTCTTAATTGCCATGTGGCAGAATATCTTTTAAAAAACAGTTGAGTCGTCTCATTTTTAAACTAATAATTCCTATTTTTACAACTATGATACATAAAATAATACTCAAATTTGAAGAACACGCATTTGGTGTTTGCGAATGGTGGGGAAAGAAACTAGGAATTCGCTCTACGACAATCCGTATGTATTTTATTTATTTATCTTTTTTTACGTTCGGCTCACCAATTATAATTTATTTCATCATGGCTTTTATGCTCGAACATAAAGAGAGTTTTAAATTTAAGCAATCTCGTAAAAAAAGTGTTTGGGATATTTAAAATCTTTTTATTCCTCACGATTTAATCTTACTTTTAAGACTAGATGTTTTCACTAATCAAATTATATTATCGTTTTTTTTCTCCCCTATTAATATTATTGTTTTTATGGGTAATTGGTACGGTAGGCTATGTCATAATTGATAATTACAATTGGTTTGATGCATTTTATATGACGGTAATTACCGTTGCAACGGTTGGATATGGAGAAGTGCAACCGTTAAGTCATGCAGGAAAAACGTTCACAGCATTTCTTATTGTAACAAGTTTTGGTACATTTGCGTATGCTGTTTCATCCATTACAAAATTTGTTTTTGATGGAGAATTTAATGAATTTTATAAAAATCAAAAATTGAACGCTTCAATAGAAAAATTATCTGATCATATTATCATTTGCGGTTACGGCCGGAATGGTAGGCAAGCCGCACAGGTTTTGAAAAAACACAATCAACGATTTGTAGTTATAGAAAGTAACGTAACAATTACAAATAGTTTAAATCACAAGCATAGCGATTTAGTAATTTTTGGTGATGGTACGCAAGATGAAATTTTATTAAAGGCTGGAATTCATCGCGCAAAAGCATTAATTACAACTCTTCCAGTTGATGCCGATAATGTATTTATTGTTTTAACAGCCCGTAATTTAAATAAGAATTTAACCATTATTTCAAGAGCGAGTGAAGATAATTCAGATACCAAATTGAAAATTGCTGGCGCTAACAATGTTATCATGCCCGATAAAGTTGGTGGAGCGCACATGGCATCATTAGTAATGAAGCCAGATGTAATTGAATTTATCGATACCATCACTTCTGAGCGTGGCAATAACATAAGCTTAGAAGAAATATCGTTTACTGAAATGCCAGATGCCTTAAAAGATAAAACCTTAAAAGATTTAGAAATACGAAATAAATCTGGCGCTAATATCATTGGCTTTAAAACAGCAGAAGGCGAGTATATCGTTAATCCGAGTGCTGAGACACGTATCATAACTAATTCAAAATTATTTGTGTTGGGAACTTCGGACCAGATTGAAAAATTGAAACAATTGTTGAGCTAGTATTTTATTGAATAGTAGCGGTTAAAAAACTTTAATATATTTAAATTATGAATGTTATTTTATTTGACGATTATTCACGCAATGATTTATTACCGTTTACATTTACAAAACCTGTTTCAGAAATCCGAATTGGTATTTTAACGATTACCGAAAAATGGAATTATGTATTGAATACAAATGTGTCTTTTCAAACCCAAGATTTTTTAGGTGT
>JBILCJ010000188.1:0-4258 GCA_044353195.1 Bacteroidia bacterium
TTGGTTAAATAAATAAATGCGTGGTAACTTAATTTTGTAATATCTAATTCTGATTGAAAAGCTCTGTTGTTTAGCGCTTCCACATCTTCCATAACCAAAGTAAAGTCGATACCTTGAGTGTCAATTTTTTTATGCACTAAAGCGTCAAAAATGAAACAATCGTTCGGACATGGAGAAAAACCAAGTGTGAAATTCATGAGGTTAATTTTTTAAATCGTTATTTAAAAGTGTAATTAAAAAATTGTTTAAATTTTCAATAGCCAATGGCATTTTCCATTTGCTTTTATCGCGCGTTTCAACATAATTAGAAACAGCTCTAATTTGTAAAAAATTATTAATATTGTGATGACATGCTGCAAAAAATGCCGCACCTTCCATGCTTTCAATATCAGGGTTGTATAATGTGGATACTTTTAAGATGGACGCTTCGTTGCCATGAATTGTGTTTACCGTAATTCCTTTGACTTCTTTTAATTGATGAATCAATTTGTTTTTTGATGTGTTTTGATTTTTAAATATATGCGAACCTTCTAAATTTAATTCGTCGTAAGTTAAAAAAGCATGTCCGTTTTCAGCGCCTAATTCACTTAAGACATCTTCAGTAACATGAACAAGTTCTCCCAATTCTATTGTGCGTTTAAAAGAGCCACAAACACCAACGTTAATTACTAAATCGTAAGAACTTTTATTGTATTTACCCATCATATAGGCAGTGTTTACCATTCCAATTCCTGTTATTAAAATTGTTATCGCATTATCTTGAATGGTTGTAGAACTTTTATTGATGCCATTTTCAACCTCTTTGATATTCAAATAATCAAGTAATGGTTTTACTTCAAATTGTGTAGCTGAAACGATAAGAATATTCATTTTTAATTGTTATTTTTGGCGCTGTTAATTTACTATGATTTATATTACCCGCAAAGAACATTTTAACGCTGCTCATAAATTATATAATGAGTCGTGGAGTGAAGAAAAAAACGAGACCATATTTGGCAAGTGTGCTAACAAAAATTGGCATGGACATAACTATGATTTATATGTTACAGTTAAAGGTAATATAAATCCAGAAACTGGTTTTGTTGTTAACCTGAAAGATTTAGGGTCACTGATTAGAACAGATGTAACGGATGTATTAGATCATAAAAATCTAAATTTAGATGTCAAAGGAATGTTCGCTATGCCTTCAACCGAGAATGTAGCTATTTTCATTTGGAATATTTTATTTCCAAAAATTAAAGAAATGGGTGCTGAATTGCATCGCATTAAGCTTTATGAAACTGAGAGTAATTATGTTGAATATTTTGGAGAATAAACAATTTAAACTTATACGTGTTACTACTAAAAATATAAAGAAATGCTAAACGAAGAATTTGAACACGATATAACTGGCTATAAAAAAATAGATCAATTTAATGATAAATTAGTTGATTCTATTTCTGATATGTATAAAAATATTTTAACGGATGTTGGAGAAAACTCTGAAAGAGAGGGACTTTTGAAAACGCCTGTGAGAGCTGCAAAAGCCATGCAGTTTTTAACTCAAGGATATGATTTGGATCCAGCTGAAATTTTGCGTTCAGCTATGTTTAAAGAAGATTACAGTCAGATGGTGATTGTAAAAGATATTGAAGTTTACAGTTTGTGTGAGCATCATTTGTTACCTTTCTTTGGAAAAGCCCATATTGCCTATATTCCTAATGGACATATTGTAGGTTTGAGTAAATTGCCTCGCGTTGTTGATGCATTTGCTCGCCGTTTGCAAGTACAAGAAAGACTTACCAATGAAATTAGAGATTGTATTCAAGATACATTAAATCCTTTGGGTGTTGCAGTCGTTATCGAATGTTCTCATTTATGTATGCAAATGCGTGGTGTGCAAAAACAAAATAGCTCTACAACAACGTCAGCATTTAGTGGAGAATTTTTAACGTCTGTTACGCGTAAGGAATTTATTAGTTTAATTAGCACAAAGCTTCACTAATCTCTTTTAGGTTCATATTTTATTATCAATTTTTATTAGAAATAAATGGTTTATCGCCATTTATTTTTTTTATTTGTATAAAGTTTAAAAACTAACATTATGTACGGGAATTTTAAAAATCATTTACAAGCTCAGTTAACTGAAATAGAAGAAAACGGTTTGTTAAAAAAAGAACGCATCATAACAACACCTCAAGGTGCTTCTGTTATGGTAAATAATCAAGAAGTTATTATTTTTTGTTCTAATAATTATTTAGGATTATCATCTCATCCAAAAGTTATTGAAGGTTCTAAAAAGGCTTTGGATTCTCATGGTTATGGTATGTCATCTGTTCGTTTCATCTGTGGAACGCAAGATATTCATAAAACGCTTGAAAAAAAGATTGCTACCTTTTTAGGTCAGGAAGATACTATTTTATATGCAGCAGCGTTTGATGCAAATGGCGGTGTATTTGAGCCCTTGTTTGGAGAAGAAGACGCGATTATCTCAGACGAACTAAATCACGCATCCATTATTGATGGTGTTCGTTTGTGTAAAGCACAACGTTACCGTTATAAAAATTGTGATATGGCTGATTTAGAAGAGCAATTAATAAAAGCACAGGCACAGCGATACCGAATTATTGTAACGGATGGTGTTTTTAGCATGGATGGCTTCGTTGCGCCTTTAGATAAAATTTGTGATTTAGCCGATAAATATAATGCGATGGTTATGGTTGATGAATGCCATGCTTCAGGGTTTATTGGTAAAACGGGTAGAGGAACTATTGAGTTGAAAAACGTCATGGATCGTGTTGATATTGTTACTGGTACTTTGGGTAAAGCCTTAGGTGGAGCCATGGGTGGATTTACTTCTGCTAAAAAAGAAGTCATTGAAATTTTACGTCAACGCTCTCGTCCTTATTTATTTTCAAATTCGTTAACACCAAGTATTGTTGGTGCCAGTATTGCCGTGTTTGATATGCTCAGCGAAACAACTGAATTACGTGATAAACTAGAATACAACATTAATTATTTTAAACAAGGATTACGAAAAATTGGATTGGAATTTAAAGAAGGTGATTCTGCTATTGTACCAGTTATGCTTTATGATGCAAAACTTGCGCAAGTGTTTGCCGATAAATTATTAGTAGAAGGTATTTATGTGATTGGATTCTTTTTTCCTGTTGTGGCTAAAGGCCAAGCACGTATTCGTGTTCAGTTATCAGCAGCTCACACACAAGCTCATTTAGATAAAGCACTAGTAGCTTTTGAAAAAGTTGGGAAAGAATTAGGTGTGATTAAATAAGATTTTGTGTTTTAAATTGAAACGCTCGGCTAAGATTAGTTGGGCGTTTTTTAATTTTTCAGCTTGACATTGAGTCTTTTCTACTAAATTTGTGAACTTATTAAAAAAAATATACTAAAATTTTAAAATTAGTTAATAAATTATTTTTTTAAAATTCTAAATAAGTTACTAAAAAATGAATTTAAAGAGAATAAATTATATAGAAAAAGGTATCCATTGGATACATCAAAAAACATCAGAGAAACAGTTTTTAATTTTTTCGAGTATTTTAGTAGGAATTACTGCTGGTATTGCTGCTGTTGTTCTTAAACTTTTTGTTCACGGCATCAGACATTATTTGGTGGATGGTTTTTTTCTAAAGTATGATTTTAAGTATTTGTATTTAATTCTCCCGCTGATTGGTATTGGCATCACTATTTTAATAATAAAATACATTTTACAGAATCAATTGAATAAAGGTAATTCAGATATTTTATTGTCTATCGCAAAAAAAAGTAGTTTTCTCCCTTTTAAACAAATGTATTCTCACGTTATCACAAGTGCTTTTACGGTTGGTTTTGGTGGTTCCGCTGGTTTAGAATCTCCAATTGTAAGCACAGGTTCAGCTATTGGATCCAACTTTGCTCGCACTTATAAATTAAGTTATAAAGACAGAACGTTACTTTTAGCAGCAGGAGCAGCAGGAGGCATTGCTGGTGCTTTTAATGCACCTATCGCAGGAGTATTGTTTGCATTGGAAGTTATTTTGGTTGACATTAGTATTACCTCCTTTATTCCTTTAATCATAGCAGCTGCATCTGGGGCATTAATTTCTAAAATTCTTTTACATGAAAGTAATCTCTTATTTTTCAAATTAAAGCAACCTTTTGATTCTAATAATGTTCTTTTTTATATTGTTTTAGGCATGTTGGCTGGTTTAGTTTCTTTATATTATGTTAATTTCTTTGATCGAATAGAATCTAGATTTCAAAAAATATCATCTCGTTT
>JBILCJ010000139.1:0-6150 GCA_044353195.1 Bacteroidia bacterium
TGTTTTTGCACTAATCAAATATAGTTAATTGAATTTATTCAAAAACAAAGCCATTTGAAATTATCCCAGAATTGAAACTTTTGATAAAGGTACCATTCACAGAATATATTTCAATTTTTGATTTCTGCACGTAATCAATTGCATCTGAAACATAGATGGAATAATCTTTGGAATTAATACCTAAGCCATAAAATAATTTGGTTCCTTGCACAATTAAAGGACTTGATAACAGTGTTGCATTGGTGATAGGAAACTGGTATACACCCTTATTTAAATAATAAAGGGTGTCGCGTGTTTTATTTATGTTTAATCTCCAAGGATTTTCTCCAGCATTAAATATCAATTTTTTTTCAACGACTAACGTAGTAGGATTAATACAATTTAAACTACCAAGTTGATTGATTGCAGACGAACCTTTTGATAATACCCAAATTTTTGATTGTTTGTCAATAACAATGCTTGAAGCATCTTTACCTACTAAAATACTATCAGTCATTTCATTAGAAATTGAATTGATAACATAACAATAGTTAGAATTACTATTTGTAATAAAAACTTTATTATCTGAATAAACCATTTCTTGAGTTCCCTTCATACATGCAATCGAACCAGTTATTACGTTTGAATTTAGATCTACAATTTGTATCGAGTTGGCATATAAATCGCTAACATAAGCCTTATTAGACGAAATAGGCAATATATAACGTGGTGAATTAAATCCAGTAATAGTATTTTTTTTAGTAAAGTCTGAAGCGTTTACAACTATAATTTTATTCGAATTATTCACTACGATGTAATAGTTATTATTGTATTTAGTAACACTCTGACACACATCGCCAAGGTTTGTATTTCCATTTTGTTGTTTAAAATAATCAAGCGAAACCGCATTTGAATTTGAATCATATAATGAGATAGAGGCATTTCCCCATCCATAATTACCTTCGTTTATTACTAAAACAGTATGGTTAGACAAACTAATTTCCGAATTTGTTTTTGGATCAATTGGCTTGTCTTTCTTGCAAGAAATTACAACGACAAACAATAATATGAAAAATAAATAAATCCGCATGGTTTATAGTTTAATGACTTTCATACGTGTAGTTGAAATACCATCAATTAATTCAATCATATAAATTCCTGACTCAAATTTTTCCATATTCAATTCAATTTGATTCGCCCCTGGCTGGGTATAATTCGTAAGTGTTTCGATATTCTTCCCTGTTACATCTAATACTCGAATTATGAAGTTAGTTTCTCTTTTTGATTCAAATTGTATGTTCAATGTATTAGCTATTGGATTTGGGTATAATGACGTGTTCGAAATATTTTCTAATTCGTTTAATCCAACTGTATTAATGGTAGTTATATTATCAATGCTAAAAAAACCTGGGGTATTCATTCCAAAACTTCCATTATCGGATGAACGTAATTTAAACACAAGACTATCCACAACTCCTATTGTAGTGCAATTAACATATTGCCAGTTTTTAATGATGTAATCTGATGACGATGTCATAAAGCGGTAATCAGCCAAATAAAATTGAACACTGTCCGTTTTTTTTATCCCATCTTTATATCCAAACACAACTAATTTAAAAAAATCTGGATACGCACCTTGCGCATAAATGCCCCCTGAGTTTGTGCCAGTTGTATCTCCAAATTTTCGTGAAAATGTATTTCCGAATTTCATTGTTTTATAAGCGTAAGTTGTGTTGGTAATAAAAAAACCAGATACCTGTGTGGTTGTATTTGAAAAGGTGATGATAGCATCGTCTTGCACGGTTGCATACCTTGTGCCATTGTAGGCTGAAAACGCCGCACATCCATATAAATTAGTGTAAGTACCGTTTGTTGTATCTTTGATATTTGTGTATGCAGTACCCGATTTCCAATAACCACCAAAGGCCGTATCCCATTTGTATCTGAATTTTGTTACACCCAATCCCCAATCATTAACACTTGTGTTTTTATAATACGAATTTGGTGTTAATGTAAATGTTGGTTCATCAAAGGTAATGGCAACTGGAGATTGCGCGAAGGAGTTTAAGCATAAACTTGTTAAAACAATACAGGCTAATTTTCTAGTTAATTTCTTCATAGTTATAGGTTGATATTTTTAATTTTATTTTTTTTATGATATTCAATAGTACATCCAATTTCATAATTTCTCATTGGCATGGGTGCATTACTTACTACAACATAATTTTTGTTTTGTAAATTATTACACGCTCCAAAAATAGTTAATTTAGCTTTTGAAACATTGAAATAGGTAGAAAGTTTTAAGTTTGAAATCTGATAGGGCATTAACCAGCTGGAATTATCAGTTGATGTAAATCGATAGCCTGTGTAGTTAAAATTGTAATACAACATGACTTTTTTATATTGAATATAACATGTGGCATAACCAACGTAACGAGGACTGTAAATGATTTGTTTATCGTTTGAATTATCATTTACACTTGTGTTTTTTGTGTTTGTAGACAACACATAACTTGTATTTAAGTCAATTTTTAAAAATAAATTATTTTTAAAATAGGATAGTGATGTTTTTGTTTCTGCACCACGACTGTATACTTGTAGTAAATTTTTTGGTGTCCAATACCCATTGTCTCCTGGTAACCAAATAATCCAATTTTTGGTTTGTCTATTAAAGTAGTTAGCTTCTATTTGAAGTTTTATATTTTGAAAATCAAATTTTGCTACAATGCCCCCTTCAATTTCTCTACTTTCTTCTGATTTTAAATTTGGATTGCCTCCTTGTTTCCAATACAAATCATTTAAACTTGGCTGCCTATATGATTGCGAAACATTTAGTTTTCCTAAATAGTGTTTTGTGATTAGGTATGTAATACCTGAATTTCCTGTAAGTGGAATGACAGTTTGATTTGTAATCTCTTTTCTTAAAAAAATGGAATAATTTAGTTTTGTTTTTAATAAACTCACATGATAACCTGCAAAAAATGCTAATTTGTTGAGTTTATGAAGTGTATCATAGTTTGCTGTATTCGTTTGGTATAATGTATTATTGATGCCAAAATGCAATGAACCAAATTTAAGTTTGTAATCATGACTAGATTCAAAAATAACAGTGTTCACACTGCTTTTGCTAAATATATTTGCTACGCTATCGTTGTAGTTTAATACATCGTTAAAATAAGCCAAACGAAAGATACTCGCCATGTTTCCTTTTTTTATTTCCCAATCTACATTGCAACGTGTACTTTGATCGAATTGATTTTTTTTATGGCTTTGAGTTGTAAAGCTTGGAATATTTCTGTCTGTTGCGTTATACCAAATTCTAGCGTGTAATTTATTGTTTGAATTGATGACGTATGACAATTCTTGTAAAAATCCTTTTGTTATGATTTCAGCATGCTTTACTTCTTGTATGGTTATTTCTTTGTTTGTGGTATCTAAATAGGTGTAATTATTTTTGGATTGATTGAAATAAAAACGTGTGCTTGAATAAAATTTTGTTGAACTATGATTGATATGTGTGTTAAGTTTTGTTGTGCCAAAACTTCCTTGACTAAATTGCGTTTTTGTTTTAATGCCATCATTAAAAAGGATGTTATTTTGTAAATGAATACTTGCTCCAATGGCGCCACTTCCCCAAGCAGAGCTGCCACCTCCATACTCTAAGGTAAATTGATCAAACAAATGAGTTTGAATTAAACTGATGTCAGATTGTCCAAGCATTGGATTTTGAATCGATAATCCATTCCATAATACAGCCGTATGATTTGCATTTCCTCCTCTTACGCTTGTTGTCGCAATATTATTATTTCCATAAGATTTAATATGAACGCACGATTCGTTAGATAATAATTCAGCTAATGTACTCATCGAATGCATTTGCATGGTAGTACTGTCCATAACTACCTTTTTTTTTGATGATTGAATGATTTTTTCTTTTGAATCCAGAATAGTAATTTCTTTTAGATTTAAGGTATTTAAAACCAGAGAATCACGATTTTGCGAATAGATAGGTGTAAGATTTGAAACTAAAAATAAATAAAGTAATACCCAACTTAGCACATTTACCACATGAGATTTACGTCTATTTATTGCATAAATATCAACCTGTTTACGATATGTAAATTTTCGTTTTTCCTGCATGTTTCACAACCTCATTTCGCGAAGGTTAGCGTGTTATCATATTGGCAGGTCTCCTGACTGGTACTTTAATTTTTACGCCTTCTCGTTTATTTACAGAAAATAAACAATGGCTCATTGTAAAAACGTTTAGTACTTACAGTTGCGCGACAGTTAAGGATTTTCACCTTATTCCCTCTTAATTTTGGAATTACCCAAAAACCATTACATGACAAATATAGTTAAATATATTTATGTTAGATATTTATTTTTAATATTTATTTAATCATCAAACGAATTCCGAAAAACATACGAATTCCTTGATTAGGTCCGTAAACGTAGCTTGGATCAAAAGTTAATGCATATGGATTATCGGGAGTGGGAATTGCTTGCCCATTAGTATCAAAAGTTACTTGCTTATCAAACGGATCTTGGCTCCTAGCAATAATAAATCTATTTTTTTTATTAGGTGTCCAATTTAGAAAGTTTTTTACTCCGCTATAAATTTCTATAATCCTTTTAATTTTTTTTGTTATTTGAATATTTTGCAAACTCCATGCCGGCGAATACTCAGGACGAGGATCTAAACTACCTAGCAAAGGCAATTTCATTGGCCCATATAAATTACCTGTATAATCTATGCTTACATCTATTTTTTTTATAGTATAACCAATATTCCAAACAGCAGTATAACGTTCAGTTAAAAGTTGTCGGGTATTAATTCCATTATTAGTTTGTGATACATCCATTAATGTGGCACCAACTAAAATTTTTAATCCATTATTAAAAGCAATATCTAAATTTAAGGATACACCTTGCGAAACTGCATATCCTTTTAAATTATCATAAATGATTTTATTTGGATCTGTTGTATAATCAGCAAATATTTTATTTGAAAAATAAGTATAAAATGCCGTAGCGTCGAAACCTAGTACCGTATTGTTTTTCGTGAAAACTTTCTTTACAAAATTAATGTTTCCGTTATAAGAAGTTTCTGGTTTTAATTCTGCTAAAAAAACAACGTTTCTTGAACCTGTAAGTGCAGCATGATCTTCAGTGAAAACATTAGCAACTCTATAGCCATTACCAGCACTTACTCTCAATATATGTTTTTTATTTTTTGAACTTAATTTATAATTTAAACGTGGTGTAAAAATATGACCATGAATACTATTATAATCATAACGTATACCGATTAAAAATTTATTGCATTCATTAAGCGTGATTTCATCTTGTACAAAAACACCAGGTAAGTATGTAATTGATGGTTTATTAGTTGGAATATTAATTGTATCAAAGCTAGCAGTAGCAGGCGTATTATCATCATAATAGGTGTAACGCACAGCTGTTCCGATTAAAAGGTCATTTTTAGTCCCCAATTCTTTGTTCCAAGTAAATTGGCCAAAACCAATATTTTGTTGTGCCAGATAAATAGTTTTTCCGTAAACCGAATTTTGATTATGTTCATTTACGCTAAACTGAAAGAGTATTTTTTCTCTTAATGGCAGCTGGTAAGTCCCAAAAGTTTCCAATCTGTTAGTGTATATATTTTCACCATAAATACTATCACCCCCTCTAAATGACTTGTTCCAGCGAATATCTCCTCCCCACCTGTCCTCATAAACATATCTTGCAGCTATATTAAATAAACGATTATCTTTTCTTTCTATACTCCATTTATTAAAAACGGAAATTCTATTTTGTAAAGTCACGTCTGTAAATCCATCATTATTATTATCTATTGGATTACTATAATTGAAATAATTTATACCAACAAATGAATTTGCTTTTTTGCCTATTTTAAATTTCCCTGCTAAATCTGTATTTACCTCTCCCCAAGTATTGGCAAAAACATCTGCCGAAAAAATATACGCTATGCTTGGCTTTTTTGTAATAATATTAATCAAACCTCCTACTGCTTCCGAACCATATAATGTTGACGCTGGCCCTTTTACAACTTCAACTCTATCGATTAAGGACTGAGGAATTCCACTTAATCCATAAACTGTTGAGAGACCACTGACTATCGGCATACCGTCAACTAAAATCATTGTA
>JBILCJ010000051.1:0-12117 GCA_044353195.1 Bacteroidia bacterium
ATATGGCCCTTCCAAACCGTTTATGTGAATATCTCCAGTGCTACAAATGTTACAATTTAACTGAGGTCGAACACCATTTATATTTTGTAAACCTTCAAACACACTGCAAACTGGGGTTGCTTTAAAAAAATTTTCTGAATAAACTTCTATTGGTACAGGACTTTCTAATTTACTTACTTCTTTTAAAGTGCCAGAAATAACAATTTCTTCTAGTTGGTTATCTAAATCTTTTAAATTGAAATTAACTACTAAGTTTGAGTTCAACTCAGTAATCGAAAATATTTTTTTTTGATTTTCATATCCAATTAATGTTGCAACTAATTCATAAGTACCAATAGGAATGTTACTAATTTTATAATATCCTTTTTCATCTGTGTTAATTGCTAAATTTGAATTTTTTATAGAAATAATTGCAAATTGTAATGCTTTGCCATTTTCTTTCAAATATCCGCTAACAGAACCATTTTGAGATAATGTAACATTATAACAAATAAAGAAAAGTACAAGTAATCTAAATGTCATTTTTGACTAATTTTTAATAATATTAAGGTATATTTACAAATATATATTAGGTTAGCCTAATTTTTAAATCTAACATGAATAATATTACAGACGATAATTATTTAAAAGCCATATATCATTTAAGATATAGTGAAAAAAGACAATTAGTGAGCCCTACAATGTTAGCAAATGAATTACTAATAAAACCTCCAAGTGTTTTAGAGAAATTAAAAAGTTTATCCACGAGAAAATATCTTACTTATGATAAAGAAAGTGGAATAATTTTATCCAAAGTTGGAATAGAGATTGCAATAAATGTTATTCGAAGACATCGTATTTGGGAAACCTATTTACATAAGCATCTTGGTTTTAATTGGAGTGAGGTTCATGCAGCTGCAGAAGACTTAGAACATGTGAGAAATGAAAAGCTTATAGATAAAATTTATGAAGTTTTAGGCAATCCAGAATTTGATCCTCATGGCGATCCAATTCCTAACAAACAAGGTGTTTTTCCTAAAAGTGATAGAAAATTATTAAGTTCTAGTATTATAGGCTGTAAAGTAATAATAGTTGGAGTGAACGAGCATTCAGATTCCTTTCTAAAATACCTTTCAGAAATTAATTTAAACTTGAATGATAAATTTACAATTCAAAAAATTATAGAGTACGACGGAAGTATTCAACTAAAAAACAGAAAAATTGAGTTTGTTCAGATTTCAAAATTAATAGCTGACAAAATTATGGTAAGGTGCGAAAAAGCTAATTGTGATTGTAAATAATTTTATTTTTTATTCACCGCATGAAATACTTCTTTCATAAATCCAGATGCAAAAACAAAATCTAATAATTCGGGATTGGTGGTATGTAAAATATCCTTGCCATTACCTTTCCACCATGGTTTTCCTTTGTATATGTATAAAACATTTTCTCCAATCTCAACCACCGAATTCATATCATGTGTAATAACAATAGTCGTGATATTGAATTCATGAGTGAGGCTTTGAATAAGATTATCAATAACGATTGATGTTTTCGGGTCGAGGCCTGAATTTGGTTCGTCGCAAAATAAATATTTAGGATTATTTGAAATGGCACGCGCTAGGGCCGCACGTTTTTTCATACCTCCAGACAATTCGCCTGGATATAAATTATTACGATTAGTTAATTGAACTTTATCTAAACAAAAATTGACGCGATCTCTTTTTTCTTCATCAGTCATGCTAGTAAACATGTCTAATGGAAATCGAATATTTTCTTCTAAGGTTTGTGAATCAAATAATGCACCGCCTTGAAATAACATACCGATTTGCTTTCTTACTTCTTGCTTATCTTTTACAGGCAATATTGGAAAATTTTTTCCGTCATATAAAATTTCACCACCATTAATTTCATGTAAGCCTACCATCATTTTCATGATAGTAGTTTTTCCACTTCCACTTTCTCCAATAATTAAATTTGTTTTCCCTTGCTCAAATACAAACGAAACATCATCAACAACTAATCGATCGCTAAATGTTTTGGATATGTTTTTAATTTCAATCATGTAAAAAACAATTGAGTAATAATGAAATTAAACACTAAAATTAATATACTACTATATACAACAGCTGAAGTACTGCTTTTGCCTACTTCTAAAGCACCACCTTGCGTGTAGTAACCAAAGTAGGAAGATATCGATGTAATTAAAAAAGCGAATGTAATTACTTTTGTAAAAGAATAATACAATTTCCAGGGTTCGAAAAAGGCTTGAATTCCAAAAATAAATTCGTACGAATTACATGCACCTGTTGCTATTCCCATCACATAGCCACCAAAAATGCCTAAGAACATACTGATTGCTATTAAAAAAGGAAGGATAAACATCGCCGCCAAAATTTTTGGAAGAATTAAGTAACCAGCAGAATTTATGCCCATTATTTCTAAAGCATCAATTTGTTCGGTAATTCGCATCGAACCTATTTCTGAGGCAATGTTCGAACCTATTTTTCCAGCTAATATTAAACACACAATAGTTGGAGAAAATTCTAACAACATGGATTCGCGTGTGGTGAATCCTAAAGCATATAATGGAATAATTGGACTCGTAAAACCAAACGCAGCCTGAATGGTAATAACACCACCCATGAAAAACGAAATGATAGAAATGATGGGCAATGAACCAATTCCGATATTATCTATTTCATACACGGTTTGTTTGACATACACCGAAATTTTTTCGGGCTTGCTAAACACGCGTTTAATGAGCAAAAAATATCTACCAAGATGAAAAAATAGATTCATAATTTATATGACTAAGATACTAATTTTTTGTTATTCAATAGTCAACAATTTTGTTTACGAAAAAAAATGAATGTGTTTTTGTGTTTTATAATCCTGATCCGAAATGAGTGATACTTTCTTTTTTAGATGGATTGATTGTCATGACTGGTAAATTACTAATATCAATAACCTTTTGAGCTTCTGTTCCACTGAAATATTCTTTAATGCTTAAGGTAGGTTTATTCATAATTACAATCAAATCAGATTCTACTTTATTCGCATATTCAACGATAGAATCGGCAACGTTTTCGCTGGCTAATGATTTGTTAGAGCAAGAAATTCCTTTTCCTTTGATGTATTGTTTCACTTGATTAGAGTAGGCTAGTAATTGATTTTCATAAGCGGCATCAGATAAACTAAATACACTTAAAATACGAATGGAGGCACCAAAGTAGTGTGCAAATTGAACAGCAACATCCACTTTTTCGCGGGATTCGCGGGATAAATCAAGCGGCAATAAAATATTTTCGCAACCCTCTTTGTTTTCTTTACCTCTGATTGAAATTACAGGGCAATAACATTCTCTAATCATTTTCGAAGCACTTTCTCCTAGGATGTTCTTAGCCGTCATATGACTTTCTAAGCCCACCATAACAAGTGTTGCTTTAATTTCTTCTGCTATGCGAGTCACTTCCGAATACATATTGCCTTTTACATTCATGTATTCAGTGGGAACACCACTTTCAGTTTCCGTTTGTTTCGTTAATGCTTTTAACTCGTCGTACATTTCAGAACCTACTTTGTCATAGGTATGTAGTAAAGTAATTTTTGAATGGGTATATTTGGCTAAATTATAAGCCTGTTTAATAGCTAATAATGATTGATTTGTAAAATCGACTGGAATTAATAAAGTACCTCTTTCTTGCAGTTTCATAAAGAATTTTGTTGAAATTTGAGCCTTCAAAGTTAGGTAATTTAAAACTAAACAGTTGTTAAAATAAAAAAATTAAGAAATTTTGTGTCTAATTAAATAAAAATACCGATATTTGCCACCTAAATTTTAAAAAAACAGAAAAATGGCAGTAAAGATTAGACTACAAAGACACGGTAAGAAAGACGCAGCGTTTTTCCACGTGGTAGCAGCGGATGGTCGTGCACCAAGAGATGGAGCTTTTATCGAAAAATTAGGAACTTACAATCCTAATACCAACCCAGCTACAATTGATTTAAATTTCGAAAATACCTTAAAATGGTTACAAAACGGTGCTCAACCCACTGACACTTGTAAAGCTATTTTATCTTACAAAGGAATTTTAATGAAAAAACACTTATTAGATGGTGTTAAAAAAGGTGCATTAACTGAAGCACAAGTTGAAGAACGTTTTGCTAAATGGTTAGACCAAAAAGCAGCTAAAATCAACGCTAAAAAAGATGGCTTAATTACTGATGCAAAAAACAGTGTTGCTGCTAAATTTAAAGCTGAAACAGCTTCTAAAGAAGCAAGAAGTGCTAAAATAGCTGCTAAAACAGCAGTTGCAGAAGCAGTTCCAGCAGTTGAAGAAACTCCAGCAGTTGAAGAAACTCCAGCTACTGATGCTCCTGCAGAAAACACAGAAGCATAATTTAATATTACATGATGAAAAAAACCGATTTGAATTTCAAATCGGTTTTTTTTATGATATATAAATCCCAAACACAGTTGGTTGCTTAACAAAATCAGGCATTTCCATTTCCGCCATTGTTGGTGTTCATTTTATTTTCAAGTTTTATTTTATAAAAAGCATTTAATAAATAGAATAATTTTATTTTTTAATTAGTTACTATTAAAAAAAACTATAAATACATTAATCTATTTGCTAATTAGCTGTTGCTATTTAAAACATGATGTTAATTCATCCCAATCGTATTGGTTTTCAAGTTTATTTTTATGAGCTTTTCCAATAGTATTTTCAGTTTCTTTATTTTTAAGTTCAATAGTATCCTCTAATACTTTAACGGAAATTTCCATTTTCGAGGTGGTCAAAGGCTCTTTCATTTTGTTTTGAAAATAAAATTTAATTTCATTTTCTTGAATTATTATTTCTTCAAACTCATTATTCGCCTTTCTAATAGCTGACATAATCGATATAGAAGACAAAATTGTTACCAATAAATAAGCAACCTGCTTATTTATAAATACATCTAACCCGGAAAATATAAGTATGCTTAACGCAACACCAATAAGCGTATAAACGGTGTAAGTATTAGTTTGTTGTTTATTTTTAAATCTAAAAATTTTTCTATTTTTTTCGCCCTTGTTGGTGTTCATTTTATTATCAAGTTTTATTATACAACAATCGTCTATTAAATATAATTATTTTTAAATATAAATCCCAAACACAGTTGGTTGCTTAACAAAATCAGGCATTTCCATTTTCTTCCAATCCAAAACGGTTTTTACTAAAATACTTTCGGTTTCTAAAGTAATGTTAGTTGCAATTAATAATAAAGAATTTGGATTTAATGTTTTAAGTAAGTCTTCGTAAATGCTACTGTTTCTGTAAGGTGTTTCTATAAAAAATTGCGCTTGCTTTTGTTTGCTCGCAATGGTTTCTAATTCTTTAATACGTTTGCTGCGTTCTAGTTTGTCGATAGGCAAATAGCCAACAAAGGCAAAGTTTTGCCCATTAAAACCACTTGCCATAATTGATAATACGATTGAGCTTGGCCCAACTAACGGCACAACTTTTATTTTCTTTTTGTGAGCTTGTTTTATAATTTCAGCGCCAGGGTCAGCAATTCCAGGGCAACCTGCATCACTCATCAATCCCATGTTATGGCCGTTTTTAATTGGCAGTAAGTATTCGTTTAATTCTTCAATTTTTGTATGTTGATTTATTAATTGAATGTCAGCTCTGCTAATGGTATCATAGTTACATTGTTTTAAAAAAGCTCTTCCTTCTTTGGCGTTCTCGGCAATAAAATAATTAAGCGAGTTAATAATTTCAAAATTCTGTTTGGGTAATACTGTTTCTAAATTACATTCGCCAAGTGCTACAGGTAATAAATATAAAATGCCGGGTTCAGTCATGTGTCGTTTTAGTTTAAGGATAATTTTTTATCAGCATCAATGCTTAGGATATCATCATCTATCATGAGGTTGATAGCTTCTGTAATTTTTTTTGAATTAATATGTTTTAGTTTTAAAACCAAATCATCCATGCTTAATGCATTTATTTCTAATTCTTTTTTGATTAGAGTTATAATTTCGGCATGAGAATCTAAATGAGCTTTGTGTTTTTTGATACACACATCACAGTACATACAATCTGTAAAATTAGTTTCATCAAAGTAAGCTAATAGCAATTTACTTCTACAAATATGTTCTTCTCTCACATAATTGATAACCGTATTAATTTTGTATAGCGTTTTTTGTTTTAAAATAGGATAATGAATTAATTTGAGGCTTTCAAATTTTAAATTGATTCTGTTTTGTAGAAAAATCAATTTCGGTAAGGTTGTTTGTGGTAAATAAGAAAGCACACCTTGTTGGTGCAAAATATGAAGCTGATTTAATAATTCGGGTTCAGAAATTTTTGAGCGGTAAGCGATGTCTTTTTCTTTAATTGGCACGTATTCTTCAAATAGTCCGCCGTAACTGCGTAGTAACACTTTGATGAGTGGATCGTATTTAGGAAATTTAACTTGAAAACTATACAAATCGTTTTTATGCATTTTCAACATCACTTTTGCTGGCTCAAAATTGCTATCTAAATAAGTGAGGTAACCTTCCTTTTCTAGGCATTTAATGGCATTGTATAAAGTCAATACTTTTAAATTATAATTTCTTGCAATTTCATCAATGTCAAACGAAGTTGTGAGTCCTTGACCGGTTTCAACGGCGATTTGATAAAAATTAAAAATAGCTTGATAACATTGTTTTATCTCCTCATCTGTGGGCGTATTTTTTACATAGAATTCTGTTAACGAATCAATATCAGTTTCATTACATAAAATAGTTGCATAGGCTGTCTTTTCATCTCTTCCTGCTCTTCCTGCTTCTTGAAAATAGGCTTCTAAGCTATCAGGTAAATCAACATGCACTACAAATCTTACATCAGGCTTGTCAATTCCCATCCCAAAAGCGTTAGTTGCTACAATAACTTGAATGTGATTATCAATCCATTTTTGTTGTTGAACTTCTCTCTCTGCTGGCTTTAATCCGGCGTGGTAAAAGCCCGAAGAAATTTTTTGTTGAAATAACCATTTACTAATTTCTTCTGTTTTTTTTCTGTTACGAACATATACAATGCCCGAGCCACCAATGTTATTTATGATTTTAAGCAATCGTTCGAATTTGTTTTCTTCGAGCTGAACAACATAACGAATATTTTTTCTTACAAAGGATTGCCTATAAACGTTTTGATTTTTGAAATGTAATTTTTCTTGTATGTCATCTACCACATCTTTTGTAGCGCTTGCTGTTAGGGCAATAATATTGATAGATGGAAAATAAGTGCGGAATTCGGCTATTTTTAAATAGCTTGGTCTAAAATCATATCCCCATTGAGAAACACAATGTGCTTCATCAACTGCAATTAAGTTAATGGGTAAATAGGAAAGTTGTTGTCTGAAAGTTTCATTTTCAATTCTCTCTGGCGATACATATAAAAATTGAACATGACCTAGTGCGGCATTATTTAAAGCAACTTCAATTTCTTTAAAATTCATGGCCGATGTAATGGCAACAGCGCTAATCCCTTTATTTTTAAGGTTATTTACTTGGTCGTTCATTAAAGCAATGAGCGGAGAAATAACCAAACACGTTCCACCACGAGCTAAACCAGGAATTTGAAAACATAATGATTTTCCTCCACCTGTTGGTAATAATGCTAAAGTATCTGTGTTGTTTAATGCCGAAAGAATAATGTCTTCTTGCAAAGGACGAAAGGTATCATATCCCCAATATTTTTTGAGGTAGAAATATATATCTTCTTTTCCTTGCAAAGCTTGGTTGATTTTAAAGAACCTAATTTACCCTTTTTTAATCAAAATAAGTTCAATTTTTAAACAACATTTGACATTGACTGTTGTTAGTTATATATTAGAGAATCATTTAAAAAAAGTCACACATGGAATTTGTAAATCCAATAGATAAAGATAAAGTTGCTGAAAACCCAGGATTATTGCCTTATTCTCATCACGTTGGAGGTGTTGTGATTAATCCCGAAGATACTGGCAAAATTAAATCGCGCGCATTAACGGCTATGCGTGAGCAAACTAATATACAAATGACTCAAATACAAAAGCAAGTTGAGTTATTGATGAAACAAGCTAATGATTTGAAAGACCGAGTGGATATGTCTGAACAAATTTACCAAGCTGATTTATCATTCGAGCCAATTATCAGCCAAATATATCATCTGTACAAAAAAGAAGAAAAATTTAAATTATTATTAATTGGTCCTGAAGATTGGGGGAAAATGCCCGAAACATTAAGCTACATCGGAACAGTAAAAATGTTAGGCGATCATACTTGGGAAATATTAAATAAAAATAGCGAAGTTTAATTTTATTCGCCTAATTCTAATAATTTAATATCTCCAATAGCATTACCAGCAATGCCTTTCACAGAGCCGTAAAAATTGGTTGTATTCAATAACACTTTTTCCAATTGTTTTTCGCGCTCTTTCCAAATTTTTTGCATCGCATTTTTTTCTTTTTGTATTCCATCCTGCAATTCGCTAAAACCTTCAACGATGGCTTCTATTTGCTGTCTAAATTCTGTTCCTGTTAAATAGGAGTAGAGCATACTCATTTTATCTCCTTTATTTACTTGACTCGCTACGGCTGAATTTATTTTAATTAAACTATCTCTTAATACAAATGCCAACGATTTTATTTGCGTAAATGTGCAAACCCACACGCCGTCTTTCATTCCAAAACTATCCATGTCTTTTGGCATAGTTTCGGTTACAATCACAGCAATGTCGGCTTGTGTGTGGCGCATATCATGTTTTAATTTGTCAATCCAATCGCCGCCAAATGCCTTTGTATTCTTACTTTCATAAATTATTTTACCACAGGCATTGCCTAAATTATTTCTTACGGTTTGTATAGCATCGGCTCCACGCACTCCTTTTCCAACTTCTTCAATCACATCAAACGGAAAAGTTGCTTTTAATAAATCTTCTAAAGCAATTTCTTGCACTTCGCCCTGCAGCTGCATTGATCCTTGCCCTTGCTTGCGCACCATTTCTTCAGTTAATTTTTTTTGATCCTCCAATTGCTTTTGTAATTCAAGCATTTTTAATTGGTAATCTTTATCTTTCAACAATGTTTTTTCTTGTTCTTGTTTTCTAATCGTCTCCGAAAACTGTTCTCTTTCAGCTTGTAATTTTTTTTGTATCGTAATTTCAAGTTCAGCTTCTTTTGCTTGCATTTCTTTTTCTTTTAATAAAAATGCGAGTTCTTTATCTTGACTTTCCTTTAATTTATGGGCTTTTTCGGTTAACTCTTTATTTAGCAATTCCATTTGCATGTGCATTTCCGAAGCGGCTTTTTTTATTGCGTCTTGCTCCAATATTGCTTTTTGAAGTTTAATTTTATCAGCAATAATTTGTTCTTGGTTTTCTTCTTGCTTTTTTAACTGCTCAATTTTTAGTTCAAATTCTTTTTCTTTTTCAGCAATTAGTTTTTGATCTTTATTGAAACGATCCATATAACGCGCCTTGATAGAGGCTTCAATTTCAGACGAAATTGCTTCGCCTAATTGAAATTCGTGTTTGCAGTTCGGACATTTTATGGTTGATGGAGAGCTCATGTTGTTGGTTTAATTTATCGGGATTATGTTACCCAAGACGTTTATTTTTTTATTGAGTTTTAAAAAATGTAAACAATATACAAACATTGCTTTGTAGTAAGTTGCTTATGCCTAAATTTACAAAAAAATAAATTAAACCCACAACTATGAAATTTTTTATTGATACTGCAAATTTAGACCAAATTAAAGAAGCACAAGATTTAGGTGTGTTAGATGGCGTAACCACAAACCCTAGTTTAATGGCCAAAGAAGGCATTAAAGGACAAAATAATATTTTGAAACATTATGTTGACATTTGTAACATTACAACTGGAGATGTGAGTGCAGAAGTTATTGCAACTGATTTTGAGGGTATGATTAAAGAGGGTGAAATTTTGGCTGATTTACATGAGCGTATTGTTGTAAAAATCCCCATGATAAAGGATGGTATCAAAGCAATCAAATATTTTAGCGACAAAGGAATTAAAACAAATTGCACATTAGTTTTTTCTGCAGGGCAAGCATTATTAGCTGCTAAAGCAGGTGCAACGTATGTTTCGCCGTTTGTTGGACGTTTAGATGATGTGAGTACAGATGGTATGCGTTTAATTGAAGAGATTCGTGTTATTTTTGATAATTACGCTTACGAGACTCAAATTTTAGCAGCATCTGTTCGTCATCCAATGCATATTATACAATGTGCACAAATTGGTGCGGATGTTATTACAGCTCCATTAGGTGCAATTATGTCTTTATTAAATCATCCTTTAACTGATAAAGGATTAGCACAATTTTTAGAAGACGCTAAAAAATAAATTAAAAAAGTAATTTTCAAAAACGATAATTGATTTAGTTCAATTATCGTTTTTTTATTTCCTTATATCTTCCTTTAAACATTCAATAGCTATTTTCGCTGAGTTTAATGCTAATGGAATGCCACCACCAGGATGAACGGTAACACCAACAAAATAAAGTCCTTTTATTTCTTTGCTGTAATTTGGGTGTCTATAAAAAGCGGCGTATTTATTATTTGACGCATTACCATATATTGAACCAAATTTTCCAGAATATTTTTTTTCAATAATTCCTGGGTGAAGTATTTCTTCGCATTCAATATAATCTTCAATTGTTGTATTTAATAGTTTATTTATTTTTTTGACAACATGTTGTTTTATATTTTTTAGTTCTTCATCCCAATTTTGACCAGTATTAATGGCTGAGTTTATCATAACAAACCAATTTTCACAATTCATCGGAGCGTCTGATTTGACTTCTTTTGAGGTGATGTTGATGTAAATAGTTGGATCGTTATGTTGCTTTTTAGTTTTAAAAATCGCATTAAATTCTTTTTCAGAATTTCCTGAAAATAAAATATTATGTACGCCTAATTCTTTAAATTCTTTTTTTATTCCCCAATAAAAAACAATAGCAGAACTTGATTTTTCTTGGCTTAATATTTTTAAGGGTTGTTTTATTTCAGGCATTAATTTTTCGTAGGTTAAAGAAACATCCATATTACTAATAACCACATCAGTAGGGTAGAATCCCTTGTTTGAAGTAACACCCTTTATCTGTTTATTTTCAATATTTATTTTTGTGATGGCTTCGTTCAAATGAAAGGATACGCCTTTTTTCAAAGCTAATTGATACACCGCCTCAACAATTTGAACCATTCCTTTTTCAGGTAAAAAAACACCAACATTCATTTCTAAATGCTGAATCATATTCAACATGGCGGGCGCCTCATAAGGATTACTTCCGTTATATGTAGCGTATCTATTAAACAATTGAACAGTTTTCGGATTTTTAAATGTAGTAGCATTTTCACCATTCATTGTGCTGTTGAGCTTATACTTTGGAATATAAATCAGGGCCTTTAATAATGTTTTATTTAATAAATGTTTAAAACGATGTAGTGATTTCTCAATGAATAAAGGGGAAATTAAGTTGTAATTTAACTCAGCTTTTTCTAAGTAATTTTTTAATACAGATTTTGATTCATTTAATTTTTCAGATAGTTCATCAATTAATTTTTCTTTATCTGCTGAAAGACTTAATTGTAAACCATCATCGTAAAAATAATGAAATGAATGAGATAGTTTTTGATAGTTAAATTCAGAAAAATCTTCACCGCATAAATCAAATAATTCTTTGATGTATTCAGGCCCTGTAAAAACAGAGGGTCCCATATCAAATCGATAACCACTCATTGTTTTACTATTTATTTTTCCCCCAATAAAATCATTTGCCTCAAATACTTTTACTGTATAGCCTTCGCAAGCTAATCGAACTGATGCCGCCAAGCCACCAATTCCAGAGCCAATAACAATTGCATGTTTGTTCATCTTTGTCTTTTTTGAGTAATTTGGTTTTATAAAATTAATTTATCCAGTAAATTAATTTCAAAACGATCGCTTTATTTTTCTGTTTAAAGGTATCCGAAACATAATTGTCAGAATATACTATAAATACATCACTCATTGGATTAAAACGGTATTGAAGCCTTGCATTGATATTAAAATTTTGTATTTGACTATTATACTGCAAAAAAGTTGTAAAGAATAGGCTTCTAGTGA
>JBILCJ010000154.1:0-5647 GCA_044353195.1 Bacteroidia bacterium
TTTAAAAAATAGTAAATTTATAATACTCCAAATCTGTTCAGAAAAAACGAATCGATATAAAACTATTTCCAGTTTTTAAACACATTGGTTTCAACCCATTTCTTTCCCCAATCATCGTGCTCTTCTTGTGTCCATATTTCTGGATAAAAAATACGTTTTTGGAAACGAGGCGGTAAATACTTTTGCCAATTCGTTCCCCCAGTTGCTGCAATATCTTCCGTGTTTTGTTGTAAATACCTTACAGCACTTTTATAATGCATCAATGGCCAATTTATATTGACGTTAACATCAAACTCTTTCAATGCATTAATTAATTTTTGATTTTCTTGATCAGCTTTCGGCAAAGATTTATACTTAGCCCAAATATTTTTTGTTTTGAATTCGTTAGCTAGGTTAATAAATTCTTTACTGTACTTTTTTTCAAACTGATTCAGTGTTAAGGTTTTTTTACCTGTCGATAATTCTGTTGCTCCTTTATTCCAATAAATATTTTGAAACATGTCTTCAATGGAAGTTGAATTTGCATCAATGGTTGGACGTACATCTTTATCAACTAAATTAAAAAAATCAGTTGCACAAATTTCTATTTTTCGATATTGCGCACTTTGAAATCCACTTGCTGGAAGCAAGGCCATACGATAACGAAGAAACTGTTCCTTTTCCATACCATCAACCATAATCTCAAATGATTTAGTCAATGACTCGAAATAACGATTGATGCGATTTACACGTGTTGCAAAAAAATCAACATCAATAGTTTCTTTCCAACCTTTGTCATGCCCATTATCGCCAATAATTTTTCCATTATTGCCTATTTGATTCATTTCATGTAACGACAATTTAAAATACAACTCCGTTATTTGGTGATACATGATGAAAATTTCTTCATCAGGAAAATCAGTTTTAGGGTTCTGTAAAGTCAACAACGTATCCAATTGGATATAATCCCAATATGTTAAATAATTTGAAATCAATAGTCCATCCAAATAGCCATCAAGGCTCTGACCCATTGTGCTGTATTTATCTTCGAGTTTATTTACCCGTTCTATAATTTCTTTTTTCAATTCCATAGTAATCAAAAATATAAAATTAATTTTAATTAGTGTGATAATATTTCATCAACTTAAATGATGACATAATTCACTTAAAACAGAAACTCCGTGTTTCAAAAAACATGATAGGTAAAAACAATGAATGAATCTAGATGGGTATTTTAATTTGTTAAAATTTAATATTATCGAAAGTTTAATTTGAACTTAACTTATATTTTATTACATTTCAATATTATTTATCCTAATTTCCATTAACCTATGAAAATACTAAGCGTTCAAGCACTTCGTGGTCCAAACATTTGGAGCGTTAACCGAAAAAAACTAATTCAAATGCGTTTAGATTTGGAAGAAATGGAACAACGTCCAACAAATAAAATTCCTGGATTTAAAGAACGACTAGAAGCCATGTTTCCCACCATGATTGAACACCGCTGTTCTGAAGAAAAACGAGGTGGTTTTTTTTCACGCATAGAACGTGGCACTTGGATGGGACATGTGATAGAACATATTGCTTTAGAAACGCAAACATTGGCTGGCATGGAAACTGGTTTTGGAAGAACACGCGAAACAAAAACGCCGGGCATTTACAATGTTGTTTTTAGTTACACCGAAGAAAAGGTTGGACTATTTGCTGCAGAAAGCGCTGTAAGAATAGCAGAAGCATTGACTAATGGAACGGATTATGATTTAGCTGCTGATTTGAAAAAAATGCGTGAAATCAGAGAAGATGTTCGCTTAGGGCCAAGCACTGGAAGTATTGTAGATGAAGCTGTAGCAAGAGATATACCTTGGATTAGATTAGGAAAAAATTCTCTAGTACAATTAGGTTATGGTATTAATCAAATGCGTTTTCAAGCGACCATCACGTGCAAAACAAGTAACTTAGCTGTTGACATTGCATGTAATAAAGAAGAAACCAAACGTATGTTATACGATGCATCTATTCCTGTTGCAAAAGGAGATATTTGTGTTGATGAAGAAGATTTAAAAATTTGCATTGATCGTATTGGATTTCCGATTGTTTTAAAGCCCTTAGATGGTAATCATGGCAAAGGCGCTTCTATTAATGTTACTAATTGGGAAGATGCTGTTGAAGGCTTGAGTTTTGCAAAAAAATACAGTAGACGGGTGATCGTTGAGCGATTTATTACAGGACACGATTTTAGAATTTTAGTGATTGATAACAAAATGGTTGCTGCTGCACAACGCGTGCCTGCGCATGTTGTAGGAGATGGAAAGCAAACTATTCAGCAATTAATTGATGAAACCAATAGAGACCCACGACGTGGTTACGGACACGAAAATGTATTAACTGAGATTACTGTAGATAGAGATACAACTGATTTACTTGAAAAGAAAGGCTATTCATTAGAATATATACCTCAACAAAGTGACATCGTTTATTTGAAGTCGACCGCTAATTTAAGTACAGGTGGAACGTCCATTGATATTACAGATATGATTCATCCTGAAAATGTTTTTTTAGCTGAACGTATTTCTCGTGTAATTGGCTTAGATGTTTGTGGTATTGATATCATGGCAAAAAATTTAACACAACCGTTAAAAGAAACGGGAGGCGTTGTTTTAGAAGTAAACGCCGCGCCGGGATTTCGTATGCGAAGGTTTAGCAAGAAATGTAGCATCTCCTGTGATTGATATGTTATACCCATTAGGCAAACCATCTCGCATTCCAATCATTGCCGTTACTGGGACAAATGGAAAAACAACGACCACGCGCCTACTTGCTCACATAGTAAAAAACAATGGTTTTAAAGTTGGATTTACAACCAGCGATGGTATTTATGTGCAAAACCATATGCTTGAAAAGGGCGATACAACTGGTCCCTTGAGCGCTGAATTTATTTTAAAAGATCCAACAGTTGAATTTGCTGTTTTAGAAACTGCGAGAGGTGGTATTTTAAGATCGGGTTTAGGTTTTAGTAAATGTGATATTGGCATTATTACCAACATACAAGAAGATCATTTAGGATTAAACGATATTCACGACTTACATGATTTGGCTCGTGTAAAAAGCGTGGTGGTGAAATCTGTGAAAAAAGATGGATGGGCTGTATTAAATGCTGAGGATGAACACTGTGTTAATATTGCAAAAGATTTGGATTGTAAGGTAGCTTATTTTAGCATGAACGAACACTGTGATGTGATAGTAAATCATTGCAGAAAAGGTGGTATAGCGGCGATATACGAAAATGGCTATGTAACGATTAAAAAGGGTGATTGGAAAATGCGTGTAGAAAAAGTAACGCACATTCCTTTAACGCTTGGTGGTAAGGCAAAATTTATGATTGCCAATGTATTGGCGGCTACATTAGCTAGTTATTTATGGGGTTTTAAAACGGAAGACATTAAGGCTCCATTAGAAACATTTATTCCGAGTGCTGCACAAACGCCAGGCAGAATGAACATATTTAACTTTAAGAAATTTAAAGTGATGATTGATTTTGCTCATAATCCTTCGGGCTATTTAGGTGTTGAAGATTTTTTACAAAGTATAAATTCCGAACACAAAATTGGAATCATTGCTGGCGTAGGAGATAGACGCGATAGTGACATTATTGAATGTGCATCCATTGCGGCTCGCATGTTTAATCATATTATCATTCGTCAAGAAAAACATTTACGTGGTCGTACAGAAGAAGAAATTATTTCTTTGATTGAACAAGGTATTCAATCTCAAAATAAAAATGTAACGTATGAAGTAGTTTCTAAAGAAAAAGATGCTATTAAACATGCTATTACATTAGCTAAAGAAGGAACTTTCATTACTGCCTTAAGCGATGTCATTACGAACGCGATTGAAGTTGTGCAAGAGCATTTGGATTTAGAAACTGGTAATGATTAATGGCAGAACTTAAAATTTAATTATGTAAGCAATTTATGACTGATGATAAAAAACAATAGCATGATCTTTATGTCAAAAATTAATAAATCCATATTAATTTAGCTGAAAAATTACAATGAAAACAAAACGTTTATTCATAAAAAAAGTTGTATTCATATTTTGCTTACTGATATTGTTTTCATTCCATAATAATTTATGTTCCCAAATAATATATACGGATATTCCTGACGCAACACCCAATGCCACTTATTCTTTAGATTTAAACAATGACCTTATAGATGATTTTATATTTCATTATGGTTCAGGGGTGATGTGTTCTCCTCAAAATAATAATGCTTATTCGGGAAAATTTGTTGGTGGACTGCATTTACCATGGGCATTATCAATATCTCATTATATTTAGCAACATGGTATGACGTAAATTACCACGGCACAATGGCATCAGGAACAAGTACGGGTTACTGGTTAGGAGAAACAAATAAATATTTAGCATTAAAACTCGTTGTGGGAACAAATACATACTACGGCTGGGCGCGCTTTGATGTATCGGCAACTTCCTCATCATTCACCATAAAAGATTATGCATTTGAAAGTACACCAAATGCCTGCATTTTGACTGGTCAAACCATCTTAGGAATGAATGAAAATTCAATCCATAAGAATTTATCAATTTTCCCAAATCCTTCTAATTTCTCGTCAACTATACAAATAACTGGGAATTTTCAAAATGCAAGTCTAACAATGTATAACTCATTCGGGCATATGGTTAAACAAGTAAATAACATTTTTGGTCAAACAATTTCATTATCTCGAGACAACCTTTCAAGTGGGGTTTATTTCATTAAATTGATAGAAGGAAATAATAAAAATTCAATAGAAAAATTGATACTTATTGATTGATATATTTACCCATAACCATCCATAAAATAGTTACTCATACATTTTAATTTTGTATTTTTATTTATGATGAAATCACTTATTTTCTTTTTAATATCAAGCATATCATGCTTTGGACAAAATAGTCCAAAGGCAAATCTATTAGATAGCATAAATAAATCTCGTGAAATTGATAGAGGTGCTTTTAATTTATATATCAAAAAACCTGAATTTGAAATAATTGCAGGTAACTATAGAAACAGAGAAACCAGCCAACAAGGTTTTGAGCCATTTACATTAACCTATCATATTTACTTACCATTTCAATTCGATTTAAATTATGTCAATCAAACGGCAAAAGATAAATTATTAAAGATCAATATGGCCTTCATTATTCAACATTCAAAGTATGGTAATTATGCTGCTGGTTTAGGAAGTCGATTTAGTTTTTTAGTATTTAAAAAAACGTATGTTAGTTATCAATTCGGTATAGTGTGGTGCGAACCTACAAATAGAAATGCAAATGACGGAATTAACGAAATGGGATTTTGTCTTCATCATGAGTTTTCGCTTAACTATAATTTAAGCAAACATATTAAGGTAAGTGGGAACGTCCTTCATTTATCAAATGGCAACTTATTTAAACGAGGGAAAAATAATCAGGATGTCATTGGCCTAGGACTTGCCTATCTTTTATAAAAAGAATGAATTTATTGAATGATTCATGTTGAATTTTCATCATGTTATACATCCTTCATCAAATCGAACTAATTACTTTAGAAATACAAAAACTAACTCAGCATATCTGCCAATAATTCCATTTCTGCTTTAGCATTCTTATTATTATAAATAATAT
>JBILCJ010000155.1:0-5641 GCA_044353195.1 Bacteroidia bacterium
TTAAACTATTTAAAAATAGAATTGAAAAAAATGCCTAAAGTTTCAATATGTATACCAACTTATAATCAAATTGAGTATCTTGAAAGATGTTTAAAATCATTGCTTATTCAAGATTATTTAGATTATGAGGTTATTATTTCAGATGATTCAACTACAGATGCTGTGAAAAAATACATTGATTCATTGGAATTTAAGGGTTCTATTTTATATTTCCATAATTCACCGTCATTAGGTTCCCCAAAAAATTGGAATAATGCAGTTAGCAAAGCTAATGGAGAATTTATTAAGATTTTACATCATGATGATTTTTTTACTGAAACATATAGTCTTAAAACTTATGTCGAATTACTAGAAAATAATCCAGAAGTTGATTTTGCATTTTCTTCAACTTTAGTATGGAGTATTAATGAAAACAAAAAACATATTCATAAATGTTCTACTAAAAATTTTCAGAGATTAACACTAGAACCTGAATTTCTTTTTTTTAATAATGTGATTGGGGCACCGAGTGCTACCATATACAGAAATAACAAAAAACATGTTTTTGACATTAATTTTAAATGGTTAGTGGATGTTGATTTTTATATTGAAAACCTCAGAGTAAATAAAAAAATAATGTATTGCATAAAACCATTAATTTGCACAATAAATGGAGGAGTAGGTCAGGTAACACAAGCTGTAATAAACGATAAATTTATTCAAACGAAAGAACATGTTTTATTATTACAAAAAGTAATTTCAGCAAAAAGTTTATATAAATCGTTCATAATTTATTTTGATGAATTATTTATTACACAAAAAATTAATTCTATTAATGAATTAAGAACATATTGTGAAATCCCAGATCAATTAAATGATTTCTTTAAAAATGTATTTGATAATTTGAATCATTTCAGATTTTTAAAAAGGGTAAAATATCGATTATTAAATAGTATTTACAATAGAAATTATTTTAAAGTCGAAAAGTATTAATAATGATTATTACAAAATTAATAGGTGGTCTTGGAAATCAAATGTTTCAATATGCAACAGCCAAGGCTCTTGCATTAAGACATCACGTTGATATGAAAGTTGATATATCTTTTCTAAATTTAGATTCTGAAGGTATTTATACCCAGCGCAAGTACGAATTAAGTATATTTAATACACCAATTCAAATAGCAACTGCAAATGAAAAAGAACAGTTTTTTGTTGATAATTCTAATAAAATTACTCAAAAATTTAAAGAATTGTTTCCTTTACTAGCAAAAGACTTTTATGCCACAGAAAAAGGAATTAAGTATAATAAAGAGTTTTTAAACTATCCGAAAAATACTTATTTAGATGGTTTCTGGCAAAGTGAATTGTATTTTAAAAATTTTGAAGCTATCATTAAAAATGATTTCAGTTTTAATCAAAACACTATAGTTTTAAATAAACATTTTCTTTTAAAAATTGAATCATGCAATAGTATTTCATTACATGTGCGAAGAGGTGATTATGTCTTAAATAATGATGCTAATCAATTTCATGGATTGTGTTCTTTGGATTATTATAATAGTGCGATTCGATATATTGAAATGAAAATAAATAATATTGAAATATTTGTTTTTTCGGATGATATCAATTGGTGCAAAGAGAATTTGAAATACAATTTTCCAATACATTTTATGGACACAAATGATGCTTATAGTGATTTGTATTTAATGACGAAATGTAAGCACAATATTATTGCAAATAGTAGCTATAGTTGGTGGGGAGCTTGGTTAAACACTAATAAAGAAAAAATAGTAATTGCTCCAAAGCAATGGTTTGCTGACCAATCAGTTATAACTCAAGATATCATACCTGCGCAGTGGATAAAGCTTTAAATGAAAATATTTTGGTAACTGTTTTGTTGCCTGTTTATAATTCTGAAATTTTTTTAAGAGAAGCTATTGATAGTATTTTAGCTCAATCTTTTAAAGATTTTGAATTCTTAATTATTAATGATGGATCATCGGATAATAGTATAAATATTATTCATTCATATCAAGACAAAAGAATTAAACTAATTGATAATATTCATAATAAGGGATTAATATTTTCTTTAAATAAAGGGATTGACTTGGCAAAGGGCAAATATATTGCACGAATGGATGCTGATGATATTTCTTTACCTGAGCGACTCGAAACACAGCTTAATTATTTTGAAAAATATCCGAATGCTGCAGTGGTTTGTTCATCCATAATAACAATAACTGAATCTGGAGGCTTAACTAAAAATTGGGAAGCTGATATTAATATAAGAACAGAGGAGGAAATAAAAAGAAATTTACCAAAAGAGAATTGTATTGCACATCCTTCAGTAATGATAAAAACAATGATTGCAAAGAAGTACAAATACAATTACAATCAAAAAGGTAGTGAAGATTGGGATTTATGGTTACGTTTGATTTCTGATAAATTACAAATTATAAAAACTAATGAAACATTATTAAAATACAGATTTGTATCATCTGGTGTTACCAGAAGTGATTTAAAAAAGCAAGTTGTTGAATTAAAAGTAATTAAAGTATATTATAATTTTTTAATTGAACAGTTATTTAAATTTAAAATTACAATTGTAGAATTAAGAGTTTTTTATTCACTTTTTAGATCAATAGCAAGACATTTAAAGATAAATGTTTTCAGGAATTTTTTAAGAAAAATTAAAAGGATATTAACTTTAGATCCTATTAAAACATTTCACCAATATAAAAAACTTAAAAAATATTGCAATAACCAATCACAAGTTGATATTTTTTTCTTTTTTCCTTATTGCCACATTGGTGGTGCTGAAAAAGTTCATGCTAATATAGTAGAAGTATTTGCAGATAAAAAAGTTATTGTTTTTTTTACAGGCATTTCTCCAAAAGATGGATTTTTAAATTTGTTTGAAAACTCAGCTCCTTCAATAAATGTTGGATTTTGTTTAAATTATCCAATTTTTGACATTAAATCAAAAAAAATAATTTTCGATTTAATTAATAAACAGAAAAAACCTGTCGTATTTGGTTGCAATAATTTATTTTTTTACGATCAAATATTGAATTTTAATAAAAATGTAAGGGTTTTTGATTTGATGCATGATTTTAGATTTGACGACGAAGATAACATTACGCACCAATTTGCAAATCAATTTTATAGATGTGAAAAAAGAATTTTCATTAGTTCAAAAGCAATTGAGCAAACTAAAAAGTTTTATGATTTTAAATCAGCTCCTTTAAAAGAGTATGATAAATTATCTTTTATTACGAACTATGTTGATATTCCAGCAGAAATCCCAAATAAAAATTACCATTCATCACTTAAGGTTTTATATGTCGGTAGAGGAACAGAAGAAAAGCGATCACATTTGTTTGGATATATTGCCGAAAAATGTAAAGAAATAGATGTTAATATTCAATTTACGGCAGTTGGAGATTTGAGTAATTCAATAACTGAAAAATTTCAGAAATATGTAACTTTAACTGGACCAATATTTGAATTTGATAAATTAGAAAAATTCTATAATGAATATCATATTATTATTATTTCTTCCGAAAGAGAAGGTTTTCCGATGGTTATAATGGAAGGAATGGCCCATGGATTGTGCACTATATCTACTCCAGTAGGCGATGTTCCATTACATATCAATAACTTAAATGGCTTTATTACAAGTGATTTGGATGAAAATAAAGTTGTTGAAGAAATAACAAACTTTATTTTTAAACTAAACAATGATAGAGCCCTGCTGAAATTAATGTCAATGAATTCTTACGAATATGCTAAACAAAATTTCTCAAAAAATAAGTTTCACTTAGAGTATAGAAATATAATAAATATTTAATTCGTACATTAATTAAGCTGATTTATTAATCTCTTCTGTAATTTTATTTGCCCAAATAGTCCAATTTAAATGATTATCAAAACACTGTCGCGTTGAAATACATAATTTTTCGTATTCAAGAGGTGAATTAATGATAGACATTATCTTCTCAGCATAAGCCATACCCATATCTTCATAATTAATTAAATAACCATTTTTTCCTTCAAAAATATGCCCTGCAACTCCTCCTGTATTTGCTGATAAAATTGGCAACCCAAAAGCACTTGCTTCACAAAAAACTATGGGTGTGCAATCAAAGCGCGTTGGCAAAATAAAAAAATGATGATTTAAATAAAGCTCCCACAATTGTTTAATTCCTTCTTTTGAATTTTTATCCACAAAGGGAATAATTGTTAGTCCTTTTTGATTTATCTCGTTTGGAGGTAAACATCCAACTATTGTTAATGTAGCATTAATATTATTTTTTATAAGATGATTGAGTGCATTTAAAGCAATATCAGCTCCTTTATTAAACCAATACGTGCCAATTAAAAGCAATTTAACAGTGGTTAATTCTTTATTAACTAATGCAATTTTTTTATCTGGTATAGAATCTAAATTTGCACCAAAAGGAATTACCAATGTTTTTGAGTTATCTAAGTGATAAAATAGTTTCGCATGATTTGCCGCCCATTGTGATGAAAAGAAAACTTTAGTAGATTCTAACATTGCTTTTTTATCGGTTTCAATACTTTGTTTTCTTGAAAAATCTAAAAGATTAGACAAAATAGTATGATAATTTAAAGCTCCTTCAATCGTTCTGTCTAAAATATAATAAATAGGCTTTGAAGTTTGAATATATGCGCCATACTCAGTTCCCCCGCAAACAACTACCGCATCGTAATTTATTTGGTTTAATTCATTTGTAAATAATTTTCCAAATGCTTTTGAATAAATTTTCGAATGTCTATAATCAAATCGCCTATTTAAAATTTTTAAACTAATTTGGTTTATTATTCTACAAATTAAACCTGCAATTTTAGGTTCTTTAGGCCCGAGGGGAAGTAAATTATGGCCATGTTTTTTAAGCGCTTCATATGCATAATGAACAGTACCTGACCAAGCATGCTTGTCGTCAGGGTTTGTTTCAGTAATGTATGCTATATTTAATGTTTTCAATGTTGGTAAATATACGTAAAATATAAAAAATAGTTGTCTTCATTAAACTTTGTTTGTTCATAAAGGTCTAACTTTTATATTTTTAAATTCAATTAACTTACTAAATTTAAACACTGAAACAAGCTATGAAGATTTTATTATTATCCGATTCCCATTCTGAGCATACTGAAAAATGGACCTTGAGCTTGGCTGCTAAAGGAATAAAAATTGGTTTGTTTTCATTTAATAAATCAGCATACAAATGGTACGACAATAATAATAATATTCAATTATTGTTTGAGCCTGATTCTATTATCCAAGGTTCTGGAATAAAAGAAAAAATAAGCTATTTTAAATACTTACCCATTTTAAAAACTAAAATTAAAGCATTTCAACCCGATGTTTTGCATGCTCATTACGCTACTAGTTACGGTTTTATAGGAGCGTTATCAGGTTTTAATCCTTTCGTAATTTCGGTTTGGGGGTCTGATGTATTTGATTTTCCAAAAAAAAATTTCCTAAATAAGAAAATTTTGAAATATGCATTGTCAAAAGCAACAGTTCTTTGTTCGACAAGTATCTGCATGAAGAATGAAACTGAATTGTATACGAATAAACCAATTAGTGTTATTCCCTTTGGAATTGATACGGATAAATTTAATAGATCGGAAGGTA
>JBILCJ010000023.1:0-17847 GCA_044353195.1 Bacteroidia bacterium
ATCTTCGTTTTCAGGTTTATAAGATAATCCACTGAGTTCTTCAATTCTGTTTAACAATGGCGTAAACACATCTGTATCGTAATTAGATTGCTTACCTTGTAATACGCGAACCAAACGCTCAAATCCCATTCCCGTATCAACATGTTGTGCTGGTAATTTTTCTAATGATTTATCGGCCTTACGCATAAACTCCATAAATACATTATTCCACACTTCAATCACTTGTGGATCATCATTATTTACAAGGGTTGCACCATCTACTTTTCGACGTTCTTCATCGCTTCGTCCATCGTAATGAATTTCAGTACATGGTCCACAAGGTCCAGTATCGCCCATTTCCCAGAAGTTATCTTTTTTATTTCCTTTTAAAATGCGCGCTTCATCAATGTATAATTTCCACGTATCAAAAGCTTCTTGATCAAATGGAACATTCTCTTCAACGCTACCTTCAAATACAGTCACATACAATCTTGATTTATCAATTTTATAAACTTCCGTTAATAGTTCCCAAGCCCATGCGATGGCATCTTTTTTGAAATAATCACCAAAGCTCCAATTACCAAGCATTTCAAACATAGTATGGTGATAAGTATCCACACCAACTTCTTCTAAATCGTTATGTTTACCGCTTACACGCAGACACTTTTGAGTATCCGCTACTCTCGGAAATTTAATAGGTGCATTACCTAAAAATAAATCTTTAAATGGAGCCATACCACTGTTAATAAACATCAGTGTAGGATCGCCTTTTACTACCATTGGTGCAGAAGGAACAATCTCATGGCCTTTAGATTTAAAAAAATCGAGAAACGTTTTTCGTACTTTATTTGATTCCATAATATTTAAAAAAGAAAGTGTGAATATAAGAAAATCAGTGGCATCAACCATCACAAATTATGCACTTTTTTCGCCATTAGATTCTTTTTTTGAAGGAGTTTATTTTCAGTAAATTAAAAAGCGGGTAAGGTTTTCTAGTTAAATATTTAATTATCTTTACTCTGCTTTAATTTGCTAGATTCATGTCGAAAGTAAAATATAGATTTAATACCAAATCCTTAACCTACGAAAAGGTAAAAGTTTCATTTAAAGTGAGGTTTTTACAAGTGCTGTCTTATTTAGCTACTGGTATTGTATTTGCTGTTATTACGATTGCCTTAGCTAATAAATTTTTGCCATCTCCTCTTCAGAAAAAACAAAATAGGGAATTAGAAGTGGTTAAGTTACAATATGATTTATTGAACAAAAAAATGAGTCAAGTACAAACGGTATTGAATGATTTGCAAGATCGTGATGATAATATTTACCGTGTTATTTTTGAAGCGGAACCCATACCTAGTTCAGTAAGGCAAGCTGGTTTTGGAGGAAGTAATCGTTACAAAGATTTAGAAGGTTATGAAAATACAGAGCTCATGACCGAAACAACAAAAGCCTTAGATCGCATAACGAAGCAGTTGTATATTCAGTCTAAATCATATGATGATGTGATTAAAATGGCCAAAGGAAAAGAAAAGTTAATTGCGTCTATCCCGGCTATTATGCCGTTAAATAATAAGAATTTAAAACATGCGCCAAGTGGATATGGTTGGAGAACGCATCCTATTTATAAAACGCAAGAATTTCATCCAGGCATGGATTTTACGGCTGAACAAGGTACACCCATTTACGCAACGGGCGATGGTATTGTAGAGCGAGCCGATGCGGCAGCTCAGGGTTATGGTAATCATGTTGTTATCAATCATGGTTATGGTTATCAAACATTATATGGTCACATGAGTAAAATGGCTACCAAACCAGGTGCAAAAGTGAAGCGAGGCGATTTAATTGGATATGTTGGTAGTACGGGATTAAGCACAGGTCCACATGTGCATTATGAAGTGATTAAGAATGGAGAAAAAGTAAATCCAATTAATTTTTATTACAACGATTTATCTCCAGAAGAATATCAAATTATGTTAGAACTTTCTTCTAAATCAACCCAATCATACGATTAATGAACTCTGTTTATAAGATTGGTTTTTACACAGCTATTTCATTAGTGATTGCTAATATGATTGGAACCGGCGTATTTACAAGCCTTGGCTTTCAATTGTTAGATATTCATTCAGTTTTTAGTATTTTAATTTTATGGCTTTTAGGTGGTATTATTTCTCTGTGTGGCGCCTTAGTTTATGCCGAGTTGGGTGTAACATTTCCGAAGAGTGGAGGCGAGTATGTGTATTTATCTAAACTCATTCATCCTTTTGTTGGTTTTTTATCAGGTTGGGTTTCTTCCACCGTTGGCTTTGCTGCACCAGTGGCATTAGCTTCCGTGGCATTAGGAACTTATGTGCATGTGATGTTTCCACAAATCAATATAACGGTGTGCGCACTGAGTGTTGTTGTTGTCATCACACTGATTCATGCTACTAATTTAAAATCGGGGAGTCGTTTCCAAAAAATATTAACCTTATTAAAAATTGTATTCATCATTCTTTTTATCATAGCTGGTTTTTGGTATACGCCAACGCATGTGGTTTCTATTTTGCCACAAGCCAATTCAGAAGACGAACTGTTTAGTCAATCATTTTGGGTTAGTTTAATTTATGTTTCTTATGCTTATAGTGGTTGGAATGCAGCCTCTTATTTAGCAGGTGATATGAAAGATGTGAAAAAAGATTTACCAAAAGCATTGATCATTGGAACACTTATTGTGACAGCTATTTATGTTTTATTAAATTATGTTTTTTTATATAGTACGCCTGCATCAGAGTTAGCAGGTGTTTTAGAAATTGGGCACGTTTCTGCTAGTCATATTTTTGGAGTATTTTTCGGAAAATTCATGAGTTTAGTCATCGCCTTTTTATTGGTATCTTCTATCAGTGCTATGATTATGGCAGGGCCTCGCATCATCAAATCAATGGGCGAAGATGTTCCGATGCTTCATTTTTTAGCGATTACAAATAAAAACAATGTGCCTTATTTAGCTGTTCTATTGCAATCTGCCATTACGGTTATTTTAATTTTAACCTCACAGTTCAATTCGGTGTTAACCTTTGTGGGCTTTAGTTTAAGCATTTTTACATTTTTAACGGTGATGAGTATTTTTATTTTAAGATTTAAAAAAATAGAAAATACATCGTATAAAACGTGGGGTTATCCTGTTACACCCATTTTATTTTTAGCCTTGAATGGCTTTACTATTTATTTTGTTTTCATCAATAAAACAGAAGAATCATTGTGGGGACTTTTAAATTTAGTTATTGGCGCAAGTATTTATTTTATCGGTAAACAATTTTCAAAAAACAAACATGCATAAATTATTTCTTTCAATCTTCGCAATCACATTAATCATTAGCGGTTGCCAAACTCAACCTGATCAAACAGCATCTACACCTAAAACAGTATTAAATAAAGATAGTGTTGGAAATAAAACAACAGATTCATTGATACTAAAAAATGAGCCTTGCGAAAATGATTCGTTAAATGCTATCGCCAATGTGATGTCTGGAATAGTTGATTCGAGTATGGTTTACAAGGATGTTCAACATTTATCATCGTTTCAAACATTCAGTGCTAATTTTAATAAACGTTGGATGAGTTTTGATTCGAGTCGATTAACCAACTTACGTAGCTTTAGAGAAAATGAAATTGCTAAGGTGGTAAAAAAACAAACGACTTTATTTTATCCATTCTCTGGACCTGATATTTTGCATGCACAAACTTTTTTTCCGGACGCTGATAACTATGTGATGATAGGACTTGAGCCAGTGGGCAGTTTACCAATGTTTAAAAGTTCGCAGCTCGATTCGTTAACACCTTATTACAATAGAGTCAGTACTTCTTTAGATGCCATTTTAAAGTTTAGTTTTTTTAGAACAGTAAGTATGAGTAAGGATTTGAAAAATGCTGAGGTAGATGGTACTTTACATTTATTATTTTTATTTTTAAAACGCACGGGTAATTTACTTTGTTCGGCTAAGCCTGTAACTGTTGATAGTTTGGGACAAGTCGTTTATTTGAATTCATTTATCGAATTGAAAAAAATGAAATCACCAACCAAAGGTGTTGAAATAAAATTTACGGATAAAAACAATCAACCAAAAACAGTGAGTTATTTTTCGTTGAACGCTGCCGATGGCGGTATGAAACAAAACAAAGGATTTATGACGTATTTAACCAACATGGGAACGGTAAATACATATTTAAAAGGGGCTTCATATTTGATGCATAAAAGTTATTTTTCGATGGTGCGTAACGTGATACTCAATCAAAGTGAGCACGTGATACAAGATGATAGTGGCATTGCATTTCATTATTTTACAGAAAGTAACAGAGCATGGAGTTATACATTTTACGGATCGTATATCCGACCAATTGCCATGTTCTCTGCCTTTTACCAAGCCGATTTAGATTCTACCTATAAACAACAAGGCTCTAAAAATATCGGGTTTGGTATTGGTTATAATTTTAGAGATAAGAATAGCAATTTTATGATTGCTACGAAGAAGAACTAATTTTTTGCTGTTATACAAAAAACCTCATAATGATTTGATTATTTATAATAACGATTAGATTTACTAAAAGTAATATTAGCCAATTTATGGTGCTTATCTTCTCAATATTGGTATGACCCTTGCTATCTTATTATATGTATTAACAAATTAGCAGTAGTTTAAAAAGAAAAATATTAGAACAAATTTAACATCAGCACCAATAAACATAATGAATGAGTAGTATATTTATTGGACTATTGATCTACAAAAAAATATCAAAGTTACTTTATGAAACAGATAATAGCCTCTATAATATTAGTAATATACTCATTAGTTGTTTCAGGACAGATAGTTGATGGGGGAAATGGACACGCATTATTTTTAGACAAGCAAGGAAATGTTTGGACAACCGGAAGAAATAATTTTGGACAATTAGGCGATAGCAGTCTTGAAAATTCTGCTGAACCAAAAAAAGTAAAAAATCTAAAAAATATAATAGCCATCTCCCGAGGTTACGACCATAGCATTGCAATAGATAATAATGGAAATTTATTTTTATGGGGCAGAAATAATTATGGACAACTGGGATGTGCCTCGGTTAACGACCAATTAACGCCCCAGAAACTAGCTAATCATACAAATTTTATTGCTGTTGAAGGAGGACATTGGCATACAGTTGGGCTAAAAAAAGATGGGACAGTTTGGTGTTGGGGACATAATTATTTCGCTGAACTAGGCAATGGAACAAGAGAACATAGTTCATGGCCGGTAGAGGTTTTACAAAATTCAAACTCGGAAGTTTTAACCAATGTTGTTAGTATTGCGTCTGTTGGTTATCACACCTTAGCTCTAAAAAAAGATGGTACTGTTTGGGGTTGGGGTGGAAATACTTTTAATGAACTTGGAAAAAAGGGCGAAGAGTTTCAACGATATGCAATAAAAATTGAAGGTATTCCTACTATAAAAGAAATAGCAGTTGGTTGGCATCATTCTGTTGCTTTAGATTATGACGGAAACATATGGGTTTGGGGGTCTGATCCAGCTTTTCAATTCAAAGAAGAAACAAAAGAATATTATGACCATCCAACTCTCTTGAAAGAGTTACCAAAATTTACAAAAATTGCTTGTGGAAGTTGGCATTCACTTGCTATTGATGAAAATAAAAATGTTTGGGGTTGGGGGAAAAATCATTTTGGAATGCTAGGAACTGGAGACACAATTAGTCACACGAATCCTATATTAATAAAGTCATTGAAAAACATTGTTGACATTGGAGGAGGATGCTTTCAATCTATTGCTGTTGCTTCTACAGGTAAGATATTTACATTTGGAGATAATCCGACAGGACAACTTGGTGTAGGGAATTTCTCTCGGTGTTATTCACCTAAATTAATGCCACTCGACATAAATGGAATTTTATTAAATGACGCTTTTCATATTTCAAATTATAACACGGATATTATCTTTAAAATTTTAAAATATCTTCTTTTAGTAATTAGCATTATATTAAACATTGTATTATACAGAAAACTAAAAAGATAATGCTAATAGTGGGGTTGAGATATTAGTGTTTCATTGGTTAAATTTACATTTGTGCTTCGTCTCAAATTTCTATTGTTTTTTTGTCTTATTGATGTTCTCACCAACAATAAATAAACTATCTTAAAATAACTAAGCGGTTGGCGTCTAGTTTTATAAAAATAAATAATAAAATAGTAAACGACCAAAGCGAAGAACCTCCGTAGCTGAAGAATGGCAAAGGAATTCCGATTACTGGCATTAAGCCAATCGTCATACCAACATTAACCGCCACGTGAAAAAATAAAACAGAGGCAACGCCATAGCCGTAAATTCTGCTAAATGGAGAACGTTGTCGTTCGGCCATAAATATGATACGTAGAATTAAAAACAGTTCTAAAATAATTACAGCTGAAGAGCCTACAAATCCCCATTCTTCGCCTACTGTACAAAAAATAAAATCTGTGTCTTGTTCAGGTACAAAATCATATTTAGTTTGCGTGCCTTGCAAATACCCTTTACCAAAAAAACCACCTGAGCCAATGGCTATTTTTGCTTGATTCACATTGTATCCTTCTTTTTTCAAATTCACGGTACCTCGTCCTAACAACACATCAATACGAATGCGTTGATGGTCTTCTAAATGATTATACACGTAATTTGTTGCAAATACAACGCCACACGCGGTTATCAAAATCGTTGAAATAATGATGATATTTTTTCGATTACGTTTCACAAACAATAAAGATATAGTGGCAATGCAACTTAAAATTATCATCAAGGTGTTTTGATCCATCACTAAGGATAATACAAACAACAAGGCAGAAAATAATCCAAAAATTAAAAAGTTGACAGACAATCCTTCGCGGTAAAGTGTGATGATAAAGGCTACAAACACAATGGCTAGTCCAGTTTCGTCTTGTAATAATTTAATGATGATTAAAGGCATGCCTAAAAAAATGGCTGCAATAATAGTGTTTTGATAATTTTTAAGAATATCACTAAGCTTACTTCTTCTCGATTCTTGTACCTCAATATTGGCATTGCTTAAAAATTTGGCGAGTGCCAAGTTGGTGGCAAATTTCATAAACTCGGCGGGTTGTACTCCAAAATCGCCAAATCGAAACCACGAGCGACTTCCTTTTACTTCCCTCCCAAGATAAGGAACAGCAATACACGCTAAGAGTAGTATTACATAAAACACATAAGCAAATACCGTAAAAAATCCTGCATCTATAATTAAGATAAATACCGCAATGAGTGCAGCAGAAGAAATCCAAATTAATTGTTTCCCATATTTTTGGGTGGTATCAAAAATATTTTGATGTTCTTCATTGTAAACAGCCGCATAAATATTTAACCAGCCCATCAGCACCAAAAGTGCATAGGTCAATACCGTTATTTTATCGACACCAAAAAATAAACTATGTTCTTGTTTTCTCATGGTATTAACTTAGTGATGTCCGGAGCCTAATAAATTTTTTCTATTAATTAGATCGGCTTCTATGATTCGTTTTTCTAAATCAGGTCGTGTTACTTTTCCAGTTAAATATTTTTCTGCAATTAAACTCACAATAGGCGCACTCCATGTACCTCCAAATCCAGCGTTTTCAACCAAACACACAATAGCAATTTTCGGATTGTAACGAGGGGCGAAACAAGAAAAAACCGCATGCGAATCACCATGTGGATTTTCTGCCGTTCCTGTTTTTCCACAGGCCACAACACCAGGTATGCGAGATGCAGAACCCGTACCAGCATCAAAACACTGTTGCATTCCATCGTGCACATTGTCGTATGCTACTTGATCTTGTACATACGTATAGTGTTTTACTTTAAAGCGAGGATCTAATTTTTTTTCTAATCCAACACCTTTAATACAATGTGGTGTGTAATAAAAACCTCTGTTTGCAATAGAGGCCACAACGTTAGCCATTTGTAAAGGAACCAAGGTTAATTCAGCTTGACCGATACCTAAGGATACAACGGTATTACTTCTCCAATGATTTTTTCCGAACACTTTATTGTAATATTCTACTGAAGGCACATTCCCTGGTTTATCATACGGTAAATCAGTTCCTAATTTAGTGTTTGGGCCAAATGAACGAACGGCATCACGCCAGTGGTTGTAGCCATCTTCAAATTTTGGATATTTTTTTTGATCAACAATTTCTCTAAACACATAACTGTAATACGAGTTACAAGAGGTTGCAATAGATCCTGTTAAATCAACACCAGGATGAGGGTGACACCTTGGATGTCCACCCATTGGAGGATATCCACGATTACAAGGGAAAGAGGTAGAGCGTGAAATTAAATTATCTTGTTGTGCAATTAAGGCATCAATTAATTTAAAAGTTGACCCAGGAGGATACATCGCCATTAATGCGCGATTAAAAAGTGGCCTGTTGATTGAATCGTAATAAAGTTTGGTGAAGTTTCGAGAACGTTCTTTTCCACCGACTAATAAATTAGGGTCGTAACCTGGACTTGAAACTAAACACAGTATTTCGCCAGATTGTGGATCGATGGCTACGATAGCGCCACGTTTACCTGTCATTAATTTTTCACCATATTCTTGCATATCAATATCAATGCTGCTAAATAAGGCTTTGCCAGGTCTTGCCAATGTATCGTAAAGCCCGTCCATAAAACGGCCTTTTGTTTTATTATGCACGTCTACCATCACAATTTGAGTTCCTTTTTTTCCTCTCAATTCTTCTTCATAAGAACGTTCAATGCCTGATATACCAATGTAATCACCTTCTTTGTAATAGTTGTCTTTAGCAGCTTTATCTTTACTAACCTCTCCAACATAACCTAATAAATGGGCAGCAATGGGGCGTGGGTATTTTCTTACATTTCTCGATTGAAGATCAAAGCCTTTGAATCGATACAATTTTTCTTGAAGGGCAGCATAAATTTTTGGCGATAATTGTTTTTCGAAAATACTTTCTTTACGCGGAGAATTAGGCGCTTGTGTTGCTTTTTTCATGCGTCGTAAAAATTCTGTTTTTGTAATTTCTAAAATTTTACAAAGCGCCATAGTATCACAATTCTTTGCCAATTTAGGTGTAATAAGCAAGTCGTATGATGGCTCATTAAAAACAAGTAGCTTACCATTTCTATCATAAATATAACCTCTTACTGGATACTCCGTTCTATATCTAAATGCGTTATTACGAGCATCTAATTTATATTGATCATCAACAATCTGTAAATAGAAAAGACGTGAAATGTAAATGATAGCTACAACAATGAAGAATGTTGAGATGATGATTTTTCTTTCTGATAAATTAGATTGATACATTATTTTACTTTATTTGATTTATAAAATAAAAATTGAAGAATGTAAACAAAGATAAACGAACTAATCGAACTAATAAAAACACGAAGGAGCGTTCTGAAAAATTCGTTGAATCGAAAAATTTCGATGTAAAAAACAAATAGGTGATGGATGAAAATAATAGTTAACGCGTAGGTCACAAACCATGCAGAACCCATGCTGTCAATAGTAGGAGTTAAGCCCACGTCATATCCTTCGCGCGGAGATAATAGTTTTAGAATATAGTACCTCAAAAATCCAATAACCGTGCAAGCTGCGGCGTGCATGCCTGCGGTGTCGTAAAACATATCTATGGTTAAACCAGTTAGAAACGCTAATAATAAAACCAATAATTTTGGCGTTTCAAATGGAAGAATTAAAATAAATAAAACATAGGGAAATAAAATGATGTATGAACCTAATCGAATGTTTTGTACAATAAGTACTTGCAATAGGATTAGAATGAAGAACCGAAAACTATTTTTTAAAATATTATTTATCACCTTGCGTTTGTGTTTTAATTTCTAAACTATCTTTTTCTGTTTTATAGATGTACTTAATAACCGAAACATGATTCAGTTTTTTGAAGTCAGGATTTAATTTAATCTTCACAGTATAAAAAGATTCATTTTGTCTTCTTTCGTGACTATCTACAAAACCCACTAAAATACCTTCAGGGAAAATGCCTGACAATGAACTGGTAATCACACTATCCCCTTTTTTTAATCTAGCATGTGTTGGGATATCAATTAAGTTACAATATTTATAATCTAAACCTTCCCAAAGTAAAGTGCCATTGATGCCTTCTTTTTTTAGTTTGCAAGGAACAATAACATCTTTGTGTAAGACAGACATAACTGAGGAGTAATTTTCTGAAACTGCTTTTACAACACCCACAATCCCTTCACTATTAATTACTGCCATGTCTTGCGAGATTCCTTGGTTAGAGCCAATATTTAAGGTTAGATAATTATTTCGTTTGTTTACAGTGTTATTAATCACCTTAGCATTGATAAATTCAAATTCTTGCCTGTATAATGTATCGTTTTGTTTATAATTTTTTAAGGATAGAATAGCGAATCCAAGTTTTGTTTGATTCTTCAAAAGATTATTTTCTTTTGCTAAGCGATCATTTTCTTCTTTAAGTTGCAAGTATTCTTTGGTGTTTGCAGTAAACTGGTATACATTAGCACTTAGTTCATTTGATGAATTAATCAACTTTGAACCTTGGTAACCTTTGTTTTTAGAAATAATAACAATGCAACAAATCTCAAGAATTAAAAAAATAAAAAAGAAATTATTCCTGTATAAAAAAGCAAATATATTATTCATTTCTATTTATTTATTTCACCAATTAAAATTTTAATACAAACAAAAAATTGAGTTGATTGATTCTAATCTAAAGTAAAATGAAACTAGCTATTTATTTTATTAAGAATGGGAATTTGTGAACATTATTAAGTGCAATACCCGTACCTCTTGCTACTGCTCTTAAAGGATCGTCACAAACATGAACGGATAATTTTGTTTTTAAAGAAATACGTTTGTCTAATCCGCGAAGCAGTGAGCCACCACCAGCCATGAAAATACCTTTACGGTAAATGTCGGCTGCTAATTCAGGAGGAGTCATTTCAAGGGCATTTAAAATTGCTTCTTCAATTTTTGCAATAGATTTATCTAGGCAATGAGCAATTTCAACATAACTTACAAATACCTCTTTTGGAATTCCACTCATTAAATCTCTTCCTTGAACGGCGTAATCAGCAGGAGGATTATCAATTTCTGTCATGGCAGCGCCAACTTCAATTTTTACTTGTTCCGCACTTCTTTCACCAATTAAGATATTGTGTTGACGACGCATGTATTCTTCAATATTGGCATTGAAATCATCGCCTGCAATACGAATTGATTTATCACACACGATACCACCTAAAGCCATGACAGCAATTTCAGATGTACCACCACCAATATCAATGATCATATTACCAACTGGTTCTTCAACATCAATGCCCATCCCAATTGCTGCTGCCATAGGTTCATGAATTAAATACACTTCTTTTGCTCCAGCGTGTTCTGCACTATCTCTTACTGCACGTTTTTCAACTTCGGTGATTCCGCTTGGAATACAAATAACCATTCTTAAAGATGGTTTGAAAAATTTATTTCCGGTATTAATCATTTTGATCATACCTTTTATCATTTCTTCAGCAGCTTGAAAATCGGCAATCACACCGTCTTTTAATGGACGAATCGTTTTAATGTTCTCATGTGTTTTACCATGCATCATCTGCGCTTGTTTTCCAACAGCTATTACTTTTCCTGTTGTTCTATCCACGGCCACAATACTTGGTTGATCAACCACTACTTTATCATTATGAATGATAATGGTGTTGGCTGTTCCTAAGTCAATGGCTATATCTTGTGTTAAAAAATCAAATAATCCCATATTCAGTTTGATGTTTTTTTAGGTTAAATGCTTGTGCAGATGGTTAATTAAATCTACGAAATATTTGTAAAATAATATATTAATGTTTAAAATGTCTTGAACCTGTAAATACCATACTCATTCCATTGTCATTGCAATAAGCAATACTATCCTTGTCTTTAATTGATCCTCCGGGCTGAATAACTGTGTTGATTCCAACGTTATGAGCAATTTCAACACAATCTGCAAATGGAAAAAAAGCGTCACTCGCCATTACCGCTCCATTTAAATCAAAACCAAAACTTGTTGCTTTTGATATGGCATGTCTAAGTGCATCCACGCGGGATGTTTGTCCTGTGCCACTAGCCAATAGTTGATTATCTTTTACGATAACAATGGTGTTTGACTTAGTGTGCTTGGCTAATTTATTGGCAAATAATAAATCTTTAATTTGTTGTTGAGTTGGAACAACCGTTGTAACAGGTGTTAAATTGGTTTCTGTTTCTGTTACCGAGTCTTTATCTTGCTCTACGACGCCATTTAGTAACGTACGAATTAATTTAGTTGGTAACGCAACTTGTTTTTGAATCAAAATAATACGATTGTTTTTTGATTTCAATATTCTTAATGCGTTTTCAGAATAAGCAGGTGCAATCACAACTTCACAAAATAATTTATTCACTTCTTCTGCTGTTTCAAAATCAATTTCGGTATTGCAAATTAAAATACCTCCAAATGCTGATACAGGATCGCCTGCTAATGCAGCGTGCCATGCTTCTAATAAGGTTGAACGAGATGCAACGCCGCAAGCATTATTATGTTTTAAAATAGCAAAGGTTGGTTCAGTTGTAAAATCTGCTATCAAGTTTACGGCTGCATCAACATCTAATAAATTATTATAGGATAATTCTTTCCCATTTAATTTTTCAAACATCGCATTTAAGTCGCCATAAAAAACACCTTGTTGATGAGGATTTTCTCCGTAACGTAATGGATTCGCTTCGTGTATACTTTGTTTTAAAATCGGTAATTTTTCAGTATCGTTAAAATAATTAAAAATGGCAGCATCGTAATGGCTACTCATAGCAAATGCTTTCGCGGCATATGATTTTCGATCAGCTAAATCAGAAAAACCATTTTTACTTTCGAGTAAATTGTTTAATGATGGATAATCATTTCGAGATGAAACAATAACAACATCATTAAAATTTTTGGCGGCCGCTCTAATCAAAGAAATACCTCCAATATCTATTTTCTCAATAATATCCTCTTCGCTTGCTCCACTTGATAGGGTTTCTTCAAACGGATATAAATCGACAATTACTAAATCGATTTCAGGAATGTCATGCTTTTCCATTTGTGCGACATCCGTGTTTAAATCTCTTCTACCTAAAATTCCACCGAAAATTTTCGGGTGCAAAGTTTTAACTCTTCCTCCTAAAATTTCAGGGTAAGACGTTAATCCTTCTACGGATTTTACTGGAATGCCTAATTTTTCAATGAAAGACAGGGTACCTCCAGTGCTATATATGGTTACGCCTAAAGCGTTTAATTTTTCAATGATTGGCTCTAAATGATCTTTGTAATAAACAGAAACTAGTGCGCTTTTGATTTTCTTTTGTGAACTCATAAATTGTAGTAAAGTACAAAGATAATCGTTGGTTTTGCTTATTTGAACTTTGTTGAAAAGTGCTTAAAAATGGATTAATAACAAGTTTTTAACAATTTGATTTAAGGAAAATGAAACATCGAATTGTTTTTTTGATTATTTTTAAAAATGATAGATTCGCTCAAGCTCATCGATAAAACTATTTTACTTGCTATCAATTCATTTCATAGTTCGTTTCTAGATGTTGTGATGTTTTACCTTTCTGAAATATGGATTTTTACACCATTTTTCATCTATTTGATTTATTTAATTTATAAAAAAATTGGAATAAAGAAAACATCTATTTTAATTGTGTTTGTTGCTATATTGATTACTCTGTGTGACCAAACTGCTACTGTCACAAAAAAATCAGTGAAGCGTTTTCGACCTACGCATAACATTGAAATTATAGACAACTTATTAATCGTAAAAAATTACAGAGGCGGTACTTACGGTTTCTTTTCAGGCCACGCAGCTAACACGTTTGGTATCGCTATGTTTTTATTTTTACTTTTTAGTAAACAAACAAAGGCTTCGCGATTTGTATTTTTTATCTGGGCTGGTTTAGTTTCATACTCTCGTATGTATCTTGGTGTTCATTATCCTTCTGATATTTTTGTGGGTATGTTGGTTGGATTATTTTTTGGATTTGTGGTGTACCAATTACAGAAATTATATTTTTTAAAAACATATGATGAAAGTATTTCTATTTAGTCTTTTTATTTCAAACTGTTGTTTTTCTCAATTGCCAGAAACTGATATTTGGGTTGTAGATCTGATCAAAAAAGAAGGTAAATATAGTTTTGAAAAACCTTTGAACTTTACAAATCGCAGAGGATACGATAACCAACCAAGTTTTTCGTCAGATGGTAAGGAGATTTATTTTGTAAGTAATAAGGATTCAAATCAAACGGATGTGTTTGTTTATAATTTAAAAAACAAAACAACACAGTCAGTTTGCCAAAGTCTGGAAAGTGAATATTCGCCTACATTGACATATGATAAAAAGTTTTTGACATGTGTTACTGTTTTAAAAGATTCTTCGCAAAAGTTACTTAATTATGAAATTGTATATAAAATGCCTGCTACAGAAATCAGTGATAGAATAAATAATCCTGATTCAGTTGGCTATTTTACCTGGTTAAATAAGGATACAGTATTGTATTATAAATTGACTAATCCACACTCGCTCAGAGCTTGGAATATTCATACCAACAAAGATGTTTGGATTTGTGATAATCCCACTCGTGCATTTAAAAAGTATGGCAAGACATCACAATTTATTTACGGTCTTAAAAAAGATTCTTCTTCAGTTGAATTTAGAATTTACAATCCAACGATGAAAGAAAGTAAAATTTACGCTTCCTATCCATCCTTGAATGAAGACTTTGTCTGGAATGATGAGTTGGGTTTAATAAAATCAGAGAACGCTGACTTGCTGTATTATAAAGAATCTTCTAAAACGTGGGAAGTATTATTTTCTTTTTCTCAATTAGGAATCAAAAAAATTACACGCTTCGTTTTTGATACTAAAAACGAGCGTTTAGCGATTGTTAGTAATTTGTAATGGTGCTATTTTTTTGTTTTTCAATACACATTACTTTAATCCTTTATACAAACTAAATGATAATTTGTATATTTATCTAAATTCAAAATTTCAATGAATCTTAATCAATTATTTCGAAAAAAAAATATTTCAGATATTTTAGCAAAGGCTGAAAGTGATAGCAAATTAAACGGAGGCTTAGCGAAACACCTTGGCGTTAAAGATTTAACAGCACTTGGCATAGCGGCCATTATTGGAGCTGGTATCTTCACAACGATTGGACAAGCTAGTGCAGATGGTGGTCCAGCAGTTATTTTTTTATTTATTTTTACAGCAATTGCTTGTGGTTTTGCAGCTTTCGCCTATGCTGAATTTGCTAGCATATTGCCTGTTTCAGGGAGTGCATATACATATAGTTATGTTGTCTTTGGCGAATTATTTGCTTGGATTATTGGTTGGGCTTTAATTATGGAATACGCTATTGGTAACATTACAGTAGCGATTGGTTGGAGTGGTTACTTTACAGGACTTTTATCAAGTATGGGATTGCATCTTCCTGAATGGATGACGATCGACTATTTATCTGCCTCAAACGGATACGCGGAAGTTGCTAAAGAATTAGCAAATGGAAAATTACTTTCTGATTTTAGTTTTAATGCTCAAGAAGCTTATTTAGCTTGGACAAGTGCACCAACTATGTTTGGCTTTCATTTGATAGCCGATTTGCCTGCGTTATTAATTATATTTTTAATTACATGGTTAGTATATCGCGGCATTAAAGAATCCAAGAATGCTAGTAATGCTATGGTGATTATTAAATTAGCTGTTGTGTTATTAGTGATTGCAGTTGGCGCATTTTATGTTGATACTGCAAATTGGCATCCATTTGCACCAAATGGAGTAGGTGGTATTCTAAAAGGTGTTTCTGCCGTTTTCTTTGCTTACATTGGTTTTGATGCCATCAGTACCACTGCCGAGGAGTGTAAAAATCCTCAAAAAGATTTGCCAAAAGGAATGATGTGGGCCATAATTATTTGCACTATTTTATACGTTGTAATCGCGTTAGTTTTAACGGGCATGGTTCATTACACTGATTTAGCTGTGAATGACCCACTTGCTTTTGTTTTCGAAAAATTAAATTTAAAATGGCTATCTGGTATTATAGCAGTCAGTGCTGTTGTTGCTATGGCAAGTGTATTATTGGTTTTTCAATTGGGTCAACCTCGTATTTGGATGAGCATGAGCAGAGATGGATTGTTACCAAAACGTTTCTCGAAAATTCATCCAAAATTTAATACACCTTCATTTGCAACAATTGTTACTGGTTTCATTGTTGGTGGTGGAGCCTTGTTTATGAATATGTCTACGGTGACTGATTTATGTAGTATCGGAACACTCTTCGCTTTTGTTTTAGTATGTGCAGGTGTTTTGAAATTAGATACAATGCCTAATAAACCTGAACGAAAATTTAAAACGCCCTATATGAATGCTCAATACATTGCGCCTATTATTTTTATAGGAACAGTTGTAAGTATTTATGTATTTAACAAGGAAAACATGCTTTCGTTTTTATGTTCAACCGATGCATCCTCGCATCGTTTTGATTTTTTCGTGTTCATGTATAATATACCTATGTGGATTTTTTCTTTGATTTCTGTTTATATGACCATACAGTGTTACAAGAAAAAGCACTCATTGATACCCGTGTTAGGCTTAATCAGTTGCTTATACATGATGGCACAAATTGATTTAAAGAATTGGATTGGCTTTGTAATTTGGCTTATTATTGGCCTTATTATTTACTTTACTTACAGCTATAAAAAAAGTAAACTCAATTTAGAAACGCAACTTGTAAAGGATTAAAAAACGAACACGCGTTAATTTTTCAAAAACTGTTTGTCTGTTAAAGAATTTAAGAAAGCTTCCAAATCTAATTTTTCTTTGACACTTAAGTGAAGTGGTTTTTTTAGCAAGCTATCTCTATTTATTGAATTTGAAACGAATTTATCGGGTTCATTGTAGTAATCAATCACTTCTTTTAATGTTTTATGCATGCCGTTATGCATATAAGGCCCCGTAATACTCACGTTTCTTAATCCAGGTGTTTTAAATTTCCCTAAGTCTGTTGGTTTTCTTGTTACCATAAATCGACCACTGTCATTTAATTCTTTACCATTAAATAATCCAATATTTCTAAATTGATCTCCTGTAAAATCAGGTCCAAAATGACAATCAAAGCATTTTCCTTTTTCGTTAAAAATAACTCTACCACGTTTAGCTGCTGCCGAAAATTGCGTTGTATCTTTTTCTGTCATGTAATTATCAAAGGCTGAATTATTTGTTTCTAATGTCCTTTCGTAGGCCGCAAGTGCATCAACTACATTTTTTTTATCTGCAATTTTACCAAAAATGGAAATGAAAAATGATCGGTATTGTTCGTGTTTATTTAATCGACGAACTACTTCAGATAAAGGTAATGCCATCTCTACTGGGTTTTCAATTGGCCCAGAGGCTTGTTCTTCCAAAGTTTCAGATCTTCCATCCCAAAAATGAAACGACCGACTGCTTAAATTCATTGCACTAGGTGTATTTCTTGCACCTTTTGCACTATCTACTCCAAAACTAAGAGCTATGTTATCAGAAAATGCAAATTCTGGTTTATGACAAGAAGCACAACTTACTTGATTTCCGCGGGATAATAATGAATCAAAGAATAATAGTTTTCCAAGCTCTTCAATACTTGTTGGTTTAGTTAATTGCTTCTCTAAATGCGTTGATTGAGAGCATTGACTTAAGCAAAAAATAAAAACTAGAAAAAGACTAAGCCTAACAACGATTTTCATGATTCAACGCAAATACTTTATGATGATTTATTTTTTATGTTTTGTAAAAAACAGGCAAAAAAAAAGCTCA
>JBILCJ010000028.1:0-15977 GCA_044353195.1 Bacteroidia bacterium
TATCTTCAGCTTTCCACTCATTTTTATAATTAGAGTTAGAGTATACTTTTTTACCCCATCTGTCAAATATTAATAAATTTGAATTTGGGTGGTACTCAATGTTTTGAATGATAAAGAAGTCATTCACATTATCACCATTTGGCGTAATAACATTTGGAATTGTTATAGAGCAAGGAGGTAATACTGTAATAACTTCGTAGGCCGTTTTTTGATAACCACAACTATCCATAACACTAACGCTAATGGTATAATTTCCTGAGCTTGATGGGCTTGTGAAGTCTAAGTTTTGACCTGTTCCTATCAAATAAGGATTACCATTAATATTCCAAGAATAATTATAAGCTGGATAACCGCCAGTAGCTAAACTCGACAAGGTAAATGGAGAATTAGCACATGTTGAAGAAGAGTCAAGGATTGAAATTCCTAAATCATCAACAAAGTTGCGCACTACGATTGTATCACTAGTAGGTTTTGCACAATTACCATTTACAGTAACAACTAAAGTTGTAGTTGCATTGGTATTTTGCACATAACTTGAACCAGTTCCTAATGAAACAGTTGGTGGTACAGTCGTCCAGTTATATGAATAAGGTGTCCCAGTACTTCCAGGAGTAGTTGAACCAACTCCAGTAGTTATCGTATAAGGTTTATCTAAACATTTAGTAATATCTTGAAGTGGAGTAATAACAAGCTCAGCCTTAGGAATGACATTAACTGTAATCGTTTTTGTTTGAGGTGGAATTCCACAAGGAGCGGTTCCTGTAACAATATAGGTGTTGGTGCCAACAACAGGCGGCGTAACGTTTATTTTTGGTGTTGTTGCTATTGGCAAAAATGAACCACTTTGATAATAAAACCAATTGTAAGTTACTGCTCCACTAGACGCTAAGTCTAAATCACTACCCTCACAAATAGTAGTAGAAGTCGGAATTGTAGACATATTTATAGGCCCAGTAGGGTATAAAATTGAAACAGTTTGAGTGGCTGAACACAAGCCTTGTGGGTTAGTAACAGTAATCGTATAAGTAGTTGGAACATTTCCAGCTGGAGGTGTTAAAAATGTTGGAGAAATTTTTAAAGAGTCGTTCCCATAATTTGCTGTAATGGTTCCGTTACTTGATACAGAAACCGTATAACTATTAGCAGGAATAGCAGCACCACAATATCCAAAACGCATGTTAGGCAACATGTTAGCACCATTTGTCATATAACTCCCTAATGAAGTTGTAGCGACATCTGGGCAAGAGCTAACTCCTGATGAAGATGATGCGGATTTCATGTTAGCAATATATGGCATTTGTTTTAACTCAATAGATGCATTTGCAGGGAAAGTTGTTAAACCCCCAGTACAAACTTCAATTATGATATTTGAGGTTCCATCCCATACGTATGATTGAGAAAAATTATGAGTTAACCAACCTAAACTAATTGATTGACTAGGATTGTTATAAACAGTTGTTAATCCAGTAATAAAAGGTTGGCCTACACCTGTTGGCAAAGCATTTAAAGATGTGCAACCCATTCTAATTCTATAATCAGGATATACTAATGGACTTGCGTTTAAAGCTGTAATTTTAAATGCTAAACTAGAAATTTTACCGGCAGTAATCCCCGCAGCATTTAAATCCGCAACTTTTACTAAAAACTGATGTTTAGCAGAATACCACCAACCACTAAAAGGTGTTGGATAACTTGTAAAACTGTTACTAAAAAAAGGACCTACATTAAATAACTGAGTTGGAGGTCCTGAACAAAGTGCAGAAGTTACTCCGCAAGCTGATGGAGGTGTTGCACCAAAATCAATTCTTATTTTAGCCGTATCAGCAGGAAAGCAAATAACTGTATTAGTAGGAATAATAGTAAACGTAGTTGATATAACATTAACGTCAAACGTGCTTCTATAAATACAAACACCATCATTAACTATAGCCGTATAAGTTCCAGCGGCCAAAGAACCAACTGTAGCTACAGTAGAAGCCGTGCTTGAATTAAGAATCAGAGTATTTCCTGGTCCAGTGATATTATAATTATAAGGCGCTGCAAATGGAGTTGATAAATTTAAACTTGCTGCGCCATTAATATTACCTGGACAAACATTTGCAATGTTGGACATAAAGGTAGATCCGCCAGGTATTTGATTCATTGTATACTTGACTGAATCTTTACATCCAGATAAAGTAGTATAAACTAATGTATAAATATTACCTGCTGCAACTGTAGGCAAGTATAAAGTATCATTAGACCCTGCTGGGCCTGGAATTAAAGTCTGCGTCGAAGCAGTTAGACCGCCATACCATACATAAGAACTTCCTGGACCTGCTGCAATAAAAGCAGATGTACCACAGAAAGGCTTACCAACTGCGGTAAAAAAAGGAGGTGATACGCCAACTGAAATACTAGCAGTAGCTGTTCCACAAGTTGTTGAGGCAACTAGAACACTATAGGTTCCGGGGGCCAAACCAGTAGCTGTTTGCGATGTACTAACAACGGAGCCCGTTGTAGGCCCGGATGTGCTTGTCCACTGATAGGTATAGATTCCGTTACTACCGCTTGCAACAACGTTTGCAGAACCAGAAGCACCACCTGGACATGAACTTAAAGCGTTAATACTAACAATATTAACGGTAGTTAAAACAATTGAAACTGTTGAAGTTAAAGTACAACCACCTGGCGATAACATTTGTACAGAATAAATATCTCCCGGAGTTGCAGGAGAAACAATAAGTGTATCATTGGTTGCACCTGATATAGGCAAACCAGCTGGATTCAGCCATTGATAAGTATTATAACCAGCTGGGGCAACTAACGTTGCAAAAATAGACCCAGAACACATATTAGCGTAAGGAGTTCCAATTCCACCACATTCCGCATCTACATAAGCATATCCCCAATGACCAGATTGTGTACATCCACCTACTTCAAAATTCACAGATACATTCGTTCCTAACGGTAAAGCAGATAAATCTACTGAATACAACTTCCATTTTCTGTAACTAACTCCTGAATAACCTGGAGTAGCAGTAATTTTTAATGAATCAGAAGGCAAAGAAGATACTGGATTAAATGTATAAGATGTACAACCAGGTAAAATAGCGCCTGTTGTTTCATTTCTAATCTCAACTTTTAAATAAGGTGATTGATTTGCTGGATGTCCACCATTCTCTAAAACACAGGCATAACTGAACAAGATTTGCTTATTATTAACTGCTGTTGTAGTTATATATTTCAATCTACACCCTCTGTAGTTAGGAACAGTTCCATTCATTCTTACTGAAACTGGATCGAAACTATAAGGACTAACAAATGGAACATCAGAAACTAATGTTGAACCAACTGCACGTGTTGTAACACTATCATATCCAAAAGAAGAACAACCGGGATACAAATTGTTTAATACTGACGGGCGCGTCATGATAGTATGGTAATTAACTGTATTCCTTACAGAAACGTTATTTCCTGCTGTATTAATAATTGTAGCTCCAGTAGGGGAGTAAACTGGCAAAGCGGCCCCAGTTGCAACAGTACCGATACCGCCTGTCCAACTTGTGAAATTGTAATTTTCAAATCCCATATTTGGGCAACCAGCACTCATAGTCTTATTCGGACTCAAATAAATTACACTTTCCTCAAATTCCTGAGTGGTTTCATAAGGAGAATGTTTATGAGGGGCTTTTTCTAAAGACTTTTTAGAAGAAAAATCATTTCTCAAAAACTCAACGTACCCTTTGATATCTGAAGCTGGAATACCTTTGGCTTTTGCTTGTTTGATAGCGTCTTCCTCGTTAAAAAATAGCTTATTATACTCTTCTAATTTCTTTTTTTCTAGTTCAGCATTTGAATTAGCTTGGGAATACGCTACTTGTGAATAACATATACTTGTAATTAAAACAACTAATTGTAATAGTTTTTTCATAATATCTAAATTTTAAAGCAAACTTAAGTAAATTATTTTAAATTTCACAATGCTTTCAATAAAGGAATTGATAGTTTCGCTGCCTAAAACAATCCATTCATTGGATTCCTAAATAAAACAATAATTTATATCTTTAATTTTAATGTATAGAGTTTTAATTTAACTTTGCATAAAATTGTCATGCCACAAGAAAAAACATCTAAATTCATAAAACTAACTTGGCTGATAGTTTGGCTCCCTTTTATTTTTCTTTTCTTTTTAATTTCCATTATATCTACTGAATTATTTTTTGACCTTCCAAGTGTAGTTGAACTTCAAAATCCAAAAAGCAACTTAGCAACGGTTATATATAGCAGTGATGGTAAAACACTTGGAAAATACTATTCTGAAAACAGAGTGAGTGTAAAGTATTATGAATTAGATCAAGATTTAATCGACGCATTAATTAGTACAGAAGACGCTCGTTTTAAAGATCATAGTGGAATTGACGTAAAGGCTCTGGCTCGTTCTGCATCAGGTGTTTTAACTGGAAACATGAATAAAGGCGGGGGAAGCACTTTGACACAGCAATTAGCTAAAATGATGTTCCCACGACAAAAATTGAGTAAACCAAAAATGGTTTTACAGAAATTAAAAGAATGGGTCATTGCTGCGCGTCTCGAAAAAAACTACACTAAGGATGAAATTTTAGCGATGTACTTAAATAAATTTGATTTTTTAAATCAAGCTGTTGGTATAAAATCTGCTGCTCAAATTTATTTTAATAGAAGTCAAGATAGTTTGGAAATTCAACAAGCAGCGATGCTAATTGGGATGGCAAAAAACCCTTCATTGTTTAACCCAATTAAAAAAGCTGACACAACATTACATCGAAGAAATGTTGTATTGTCTCAAATGGTTAAATATGGTTTTTTAACCAAAGAAAACTTTGACAGCTTAAAAGCACTTCCTCTTGGAATTAAATTTCAACCTGAAGATCATAACGACGGCCTTGCACCTTATTTTAGAGAATACCTTAGAGAAAACTTTATGAAAGAGTGGTGCGAAAAGCACATCAATCCTGAAACTAATAAACCATACAATATTTATAAAGATGGTTTAAAAATATACACAACCATTGACTCTCGTATGCAGGCTTATGCAGAAGAAGCAGTAAATGAGCACATGACCGACCTTCAAAAATTATTTAATAAAGAATGTAAAACAAAAAAGAATGCGCCATTTGCATGGAATGTAAACAAAGAGCAAATCGAAAATATCATGGTGAGTTCTATGAAGCGCAGTGATCGTTATAGAGGCTTAAAAAATGATGACTTATCAAGAGAAGAGATTTTAGTAGAATTTAAGAAGCCTGTAAAAATGACTGTTTATAGTATTCGAGGGGAAATAGACACAGTTATGTCGCCTTGGGATAGTATTAGATATTACAAGTCTTTTCTTCATACTGGTTTCATTGCTATTCAACCAACAACAGGATATGTGAAAGCATGGGTTGGAGGTGTGAACCACAAGCATTTTAAATTCGACCATGTTAAAGTTGGAAGACGACAAGTAGGTTCAACTTTTAAGCCATTTGTATATGCATTGGCTATACAAGAAGGTTACTCACCTTGTTATCAAGTGCCCAATGTTAGAACTTGTATAACAACTCCTGATGGAAAAGAATGGTGTCCAGACAACTCTGACGGAGAAAAGGGCACAGGAAAAATGATTACACTCAGAAAAGCCTTAGCTGGGTCAGTTAACTACGTTTCAGCATTCTTAATTAAACGATTTGGGCCCGAAGCAGTCATTAATTTAGTTCGAAGAATGGGGATTACAGCTCCCATTGATGCTGTTCCTTCTATTTGTTTGGGTACACCAGACATTTCAGTCTTTGAAATGGTTGCGGCAAATGCCACGTTTGCAAATAAAGGCACGTATATTCAACCAACCTTTATTACACGCATAGAAGATAAAAACGGAAAAGTGTTAGAAGAATTTATGCCTACAACTGATGAAGTCTTTAGCGAACAAAACGCGTATGCTATAATTCAATTAATGCGTGGTGTTGTTGATTATGGTACAGGGGCACGATTGAGAGGTAAATATAATTTACGTAACGAAATAGCAGGTAAAACAGGAACGACACAAAACAATGCGGATGGCTGGTTTATGGGTTTAACTCCAGAATTAGTAGCTGGTTGTTGGACAGGTGGAGAAGAACGTAGCGTTCATTTTAACTCAACAAATGAGGGACAAGGTGCCAGTATGGCATTACCAATATGGGGGAAATTTTTCCAAAAAATTTATGCAGATAAGACACTAAAATTAACTAAAACAGGTTTTCAAAAACCAAATAATATGGGCGATGTAGAGCTTGATTGTAGTGCTTACGATGCGGCAAATGAACTTGAAATTAGCGATCATACGTTAGAAACTGAATATTAAAAAATACTGCCGTTAATCATCACTTTAATAACATGGATTATGTATTCCTTAACTAAATGAAATTATTTTTCTTTTTAAATAATTACAAAAGTCGTTTTTTCTTTTTTGGCAATAAACCATTTTTTTTGAGTTTAATCGCTGCTTTCCTTTTTCTAATCATCCAAATGTATTTAAATACAGGAACTTTATCTGGGTATGCAGTTACTTTAGAAAATCCTTATGTGACAGAAGGATACATTGTAAATTATGACTACACACACTACCAATGCAACTTCAATTTTATAACCGGCAAGCCTTCAGAAACTTGGAATGCTGGTTGGGTTTTAAGAAGAGAACTGTTTTATTTTTTAGCGTTTCCTTTTTTAAAAGTGTTTGGTTTATACACAGGTGGTACAATAGCCGCTTTCATTATTACACTTATTGCTTGCTATTCCCTCATTCAATTTACTTATAAAAACATAGGTGTTTTTCAGGCTTATATCGCAATGGTAATGTTGTCTTCCTATTCTGGTATTATGTACTGGATTGGATCTCCTTTTGCACAAGTTATGATTGTTCCATGTTGTTGTTGGATATATATCATCATGTGGAAAATGTCAAAGACAAATAATCTCTATGCACACCTCGGGTACTTATCAATCATTTCAATACTTTTCACGGCATATGATTTATTTATTTTTTTCTACCCAGCTTTAATCCTCATTTATTTGAAACAGCGCGAATGGAAAAAAATAGGTTTATCCATTCCTATCATGATTATTCCTCAAGCAATCATAATTATTCTTCTAAAAATTGGTGGAGCTTCAGAAATAAAAAGTGATAACTCGGGTTTATATTTAACAATCATAAAATCATACTTTAATTTTGTTGATTTTGAGCAATGGTATGGTATCTTGATTAATGTTCCAAAAATATTGGTGACTAATTTTTTAGATGCTAACTTTTGGTTTTTACCTATTCTATTTCTAATAATAACTATATGGGGAATATTTAAAAAAGTATGGTTCAATACCATTGAATCAACAATACTGATAAGCGCCTTGATTGTATTTTTATTTAACAACATGGCACCAATGTATAACGATAGTGTTCAAATGCGAGGCGAATGGATAGCACGAATTTACCAACCAATTTTTATTGTCCTAATAATGTACATCGTAAGATTTTCTGGAGAAATAGTTAAAGCAACAAAAACACAACGCTATATTTTTATTACACTTATTTCTTGTTGTTGTTTAGGTGGTGTTATACTAAATTTAGGCGTTTCATTAAAATCCAATCTAAGTCAATGGGCATGGCACAGATTTTATCAACACTCTGAACCTGCCACGATGCAAAAAAATTTAATAAAATTTGGTGTTCGTCCAATTGGTTTTCCAGATTACACTATCAAAAAAACACTACCTGAATAAACGACGCAGATTGCATGTTAAATTCTTATTTTTAATAGGATAAATTGGTTAATTTAGCTTCATAAAAAAATACTTTTATGATAAACAGAGTAGTAAAAAACGCAGAAGAAGCTATTAAAGACATCACCGATAACATGACCCTTTTAGTTGGTGGATTTGGCTTGTGTGGCATTCCAGAAAACTGTATCGCAGCATTAGTAAAAAAAGGTGTGAAGAATTTAACTTGTATCAGTAATAACGCAGGTGTAGATGATTTTGGATTAGGTCTTTTGCTTCAAACAAAACAAATTAAAAAAATGATATCCTCCTACGTCGGAGAGAACGCTGAATTTGAAAGACAAATGCTAAATGGAGAATTAGAAGTCGAATTAATTCCACAAGGTACATTAGCAACACGTTGTTTAGCCGCTGGGTATGGAATGCCTGTTATCTATACTCCTGCAGGTGTGGGCACAGAAGTTGCAATTGGCAAGGAAGTTAGAACCTTTGATTATAATGGAGAAGTAAAGGAATACTTAATGGAACATGCTTTTGAAGCTGATTTTGCTATTGTAAAAGCTTGGAAAGGAGATACTGCTGGTAATTTAATATTTCGTTCAACCGCCCGCAATTTTAATCCAATGATGGCAATGGCCGGAAAAGTTACCATTGCAGAGGTAGAAGAATTAGTTGAAGTAGGAGAACTTGATCCAGATCAAATTCACACGCCAGGCATTTATGTACATCGCATTTTTAAAGGTAATCACTACGAAAAGAGAATTGAACAAACGACTGTAAGAAAAAAATAAGTAGTAAGCACAAATTATAAATAAATAAAAAGTCCTATGAAAAAACAATCTATTAAATTAATAAAATTTACAACCCTACTTTATTGTGCATGTGTTATTTTTTCTTGTACTAAACCCGAAAGCGAAAAAGTTATTATTTTATCTAAAACTTTTCATGGGTTAGAAGACACAACCATTTTAAATAAAACAAAAGGAGATGCTCATGCTGGCAATTATTTTTCGAGAGCTGATAGCACTAATTTTTATGGTGTAGGAACAATTTACACTATTCCTGATAGTTTATTAAACAAGGATCTATATGTTAAACTAAATGCATGGGCAAGAATTGGTGATTTATCGTTTGATAAAAAATATGCTATGTCTTTAGAAGATAGCCTTGGTAATTGCCTTCATTGGACTTGTATTGATTTTAAAAAACATATTAAAGAAACTAATAAATGGTGTCAAGTATCAGATAGTATTATGTTTTCAGGCGCCTTGATAAGTAAATCAGGATTGCTTATTAAAACTTATTCATTTAATCCTGATGGCAAATCAACTTTAGATTGTGACGACGTTGAATTAGTTTTTTCAATTATAGAGAAACCAACAAAACAATAGTTTAATTTAAAGAATATTGAATTATAAAATAGAAAAATACGATGTTAGATAAAAACGGAATCGCAAAACGAATTGCAAAAGAAGTAAAAGATGGAATGTATGTAAACTTAGGTATTGGCATACCTACATTAGTTGCGAATTATATTCCAGATGGTGTTAATGTTGTTCTACAATCCGAAAACGGAATATTAGGTACAGGTCCATTTCCGTTTGAAGGAGAAGAAGATGCTGATTTAATCAATGCAGGAAAACAAACTGTAACCTTACTAAATGGAGCCTCTATTTTTGATAGTGCCATGAGTTTTGGAATGATTCGATCACAAAAAGTAAACTTAACTATATTAGGCGCGATGGAAGTAAGTGAAAATGGAGATATCGCAAACTGGAAAATACCAGGTAAAATGGTAAAAGGAATGGGAGGAGCAATGGATTTAGTGGCAAGCGCAAAAAATATTATTGTAGCCATGCAACACGTCAATAAAGCAGGAGAATCTAAACTGCTACCAAAATGTGATTTACCGCTTACAGGCATTAAATGTGTCAAAAAAATTGTAACCGAATTAGCAGTGTTAGATATTTTGCCAACCGGTGGCTTTCGTTTGTTAGAGCGCGCTCCTGGCGTTAGCGTTGAACAAATAAAAAATGCAACTTTAGGAAAACTTGTCATTGATGGAGAAATTCCTGAAATGATTTTATAAATTAATCACAACAAGCCTTGTCCTTATGTTTAACAATATTATCCAATTCATTTGGAACAAAAAATACATTTCCCTTTTTATCAGTTTATTTATAATTGTGTTAACCCAACGATTCTTAAATGAACGTCAAAATGGTTTAATCAATTCTGTGTCATCCGACGGATTAGGTTACTATTGCTATTTGCCAGCCGCAGTAATTTACCAAGACTTTTCTTATGATTTTTATGATAAAAAAGAAAACAACATTAATCCATTTTACAAGCCAGGATTTAATGAATACAAAAACCAATTCTACAATAAATACTATTGTGGTACGGCCATCTGTCTTTTGCCGTTTTTTCTTTTAGGCATAATAATTTCCGCTATTGCTGGAACAGATATTAATGGGTACACTGATACGTTTTTAATGTTAGTAAGTATGGCTTCTATTATTTACTACTTACTATCTGTTTTTATGCTGTCTAAAATTGCCAAGTTCTTCGGCATTTCTGAAAAAATAAGTTTTATAACATCTCTTCTGTTTTTATTTGGAACAAATTACTTTCACTATTTAGTGCAGGAACCGTCAATGTCTCACGCCTATTCTTTCTTTGCTGTTACTCTTTTTTTGTACACCTATATTAAATTATTAGAAAATGTGACTAACAAAAAACTCATTTATTTGGCGCTCGCCCTTGGACTTGTAGCACTCATAAGGCCGGTAAATGTAGTAGTGGTTTTGTTTACTCCTTTCTTTTCCGAAAGCTTGAAAGATTATGCATTGTTTTTAAAAAATATTTTCACAAATCATCTAAAAGGTTTAATCGGATTTATTAGTGTGGTTGTTGCAACCATTTGCATACAATTTATATTTTACTATTTACAAACGGGTTATTTTTATATTGTTTCATACAATGGTGAAGCCTTTAATTTTAATAATCCCGAATTTTTTAATGTGCTGTTCAGTTATAAAAAAGGATTATTTCTCTATGTTCCTCTATTGCTAGCAACCATTATTTTCGTCTTGATCACAAAAAAAAATTGGCACAAAAAAATAATCTTTTTAATCACGTTTATGGTATTTTTATATATTACCTCTTCGTGGTGGTGCTGGTATTATGGTGCTGGACTTAGCATTAGGCCATTTGTAGATATCTTACCCCTTTTTATTATCATAACTATGTTTGTTTACAATCAACAATCATCCGTACTAAAAAAAATAGTGATGACGTTGTCTATTCCATTTTTATTTATGAGCCAATTAATGGCCTATCAATATTCAAATTTAATTTTAGATATTGGAGAAATGAACAAAGAAAAATACTGGGATATTTTTCTTGAAACAAATTTAGAAACAATCAATGCTAAAAAAATACAGCGCATCCTAAGTAGCCATCACATAATAAAATCAGAAACTTTAACTTTTGAAAATGATGTCGTTGACAATACCATTTCCAACATAGGATATAATAGCAAGAAATCTTGCGTAGTTGGAAAAAATAATTGCTATTCAAAAGGCTTCTGTATATCATTAAAAGAATTGACTATTAAAGAAACATTTTATGTAATTGCGGAATGTTACGTTAAAACATCACCAGAAGGAAAAAATTTAGCGCTGGCAGTATCTGTTAATGAAAAAGAAAATTGTGCAGAATGGTTTGTAGTATTTAGAAATCAGTTTGATGAAGGAAAAGATGGATGGACTAAAATGACTCATGTTGCTGAAATTAAAGCGTCATTTATTAATGATCTTCGGGTCATTAAAATTTTTGGTACCACTGAAAAAGGCGAAAATTATATCGACAACTTAAAATATACAATAGTTAAAAAATAAAACTATTGTATCGGAGGCTTGAAAGATTTAACGGTCCTTATATTTTAAATTCAGATAATTATATGTAGGTTTGTTTTATGATATTATCCATCGTTATACCTGCCTACAACGAAGGCAAAACCATTCATTTAATTCTAGATAAAGTTAAAGTAGTTAACTTACCCATTGGATTTGATAAAGAAATTATTATCGTTAATGATTTTTCTAAAGACAATACCGAGGAAGCTATTCTAAATTATAAACATGCAAATCCTGAACTAAACATTTACTACTATAAGCATAATGTTAATAAAGGAAAAGGAGCTGCTTTGCATACAGGAATTAAAGAAGCAACAGGAGATTATATTATTATTCAAGACGCGGATTTAGAATATGATCCTGAAGAATATAATATCTTATTGAAACCAATTGTATCTGGCATGGCAGATGTTGTTTATGGCAGCAGATTTATTGGAGGTAAACCACATCGTATTTTATTTTTTTGGCATTCAATTGGCAATAAAATGCTTACAACGTTGTCAAACATGTTTACAAACCTTAATTTAACAGATATGGAAACCTGCTATAAATTATTTAAAGCGGATATTATCAAAGGTATTTCCTTAAAAGAAAAAAGGTTCGGATTTGAACCGGAAGTAACTTCAAAAATTTCAAGAGTTAAAGACCTTCGTATCTATGAAGTTGGTATATCCTATTATGGGAGAACCTATGAAGAAGGTAAAAAAATTGGTTGGAAGGACGGATTTAGGGCTATATACTGCATTTTAAAATACGGTTTATTCAAGGCAAAATAAATTACTATGATTAATTCAAATCATACTGTAATTTACTCAACTTATAATAAAGACCGTCTTCATTGCCAATAAGCTCTTGATGTGTTCCCATTTCAAGAACTTCTCCTTTTTGTAAAACAATAATCTTGTCTGCGTTTCTAATGGTTGATAATCGATGTGCTATAACAATTGATGTTCTTCCTATCATTAGCTTATCAAGAGCCTCTTGAACCAAACGCTCGCTTTCACTATCCAAACTACTGGTGGCTTCATCTAAAATTAAAATGGATGGATTTTTTAAAACAGCTCTAGCAATAGCTACTCTCTGCCTTTGTCCACCCGATAACTGGATGCCTCTATCACCAACTAACGTTTCAAAACGATCAGGGAAACTCATAATGAACTCATAGGCATTTGCTTGTTTCGCAGCTTCTATTACTTCCTCATCAGTCGCAGTTGCCTTACCGTATAAAATATTTTCCTTAATTGTACCGCCAAATAATAAAACATCTTGCGGCACAATAGCCATTTGATCTCGTAACTCAGTTAACTCATAATCGGTTGATTTTTTTCCGTCAATTGTATATTCACCTGTGGTTGGTTCATAAAATCTCAACGTTAAGGCCGCTAATGTTGTTTTTCCGCTTCCGCTTCCTCCAACAAGTGCAACTGTTTGGCCAGCTTTCACACTAAACGAAACATCCCGCAGGACTTGAAAATCGGTACGCGTAGGATACGTGAATTGAATGTTTTTAAACTCTAAATCCCCTTTTACTCTGTGACTATTAGAATGAAAGGATAGATTTATTTCCTCATTTTTTTCGTCAATAATATCAAACACTCTATCGGTTGCGCCTAACGCTCTCTGAATGGAAGCTAGTTGCTCAGGCAAACCTCCTAATGATGCAGCTACAAAAAGAGAAAGCATCATAAAGATTCCAAAATTTTCTGGGCTCAAAACATGCGAGTTAATAAGCAATAACATCTTATATAAAATGAAAAAGATAGAACCAAATACACACATGATAATAAAAGCAAAAAACGCACCACGCATCACTCCATATTGTATCCCAAAACGTCTAATCTCATTCGTTACTTTATCGTATTTCTTTATTTCTAAATGTTCGCTTGTAAAGGCTTTAACGCTTGTTATTCCAGTTAATGCTTCAGAAACAATTATGCTAGACTCTGAAATTTTATCCTGTAATCCTTTTGAATATTTACGGATTTTTCGTCCATATAATATGGCAATTAAAGTTATTGGCGGTATAATAACCACAAACCATTTGGCTACATCCCACCCTGTAAAATTAATTAATAAGATTAAGCCCCCAATCCCAACGATTGTTTGTCTGATAACCTCTGCAATATTTACCGTAAACGCCTCCGATATAACATTAATATCAGTCGATAAACGGCTACTTAAATCAGCAACTTGATTTTTTGAAAAAAAACTCATGGGTAATTGCACTAGTTTTTTAAATGTATCAGTTCGCAATCCCTTTAAAATATTTTCCGTCACTATTGAAAATGTATAAACCCTGCCAAACGAAACAAATCCTTGTGCCACAAGCAAAAGAAGTAATTCTAAGCCTGTACCAGATACCGAATTCTTAAAAACCTCTGGTGCCATATTTGTTTGACCAAGATAACCAAACATTTTACCTGCCATGATAGGAAAATAAAGCCCTACAACAGCAGTTGCCACAACAAAAATCATCCCTAAGCTAAAAATCCATTTACTTTTTTGAAGGTATTTAAATAAACGCAATGATTTTTTGAAATTTTTTTTCGAAAATTTTGCTTTTGGAATACCTTCCATTGATTTTTGTTTAGATTCTCTTGCGCTTGCCATGTTTCATTAATAATTGAGTGCAAAGGTACGCTTTATAAAAAGGTATACAAAACTCTTTTTAATTGCTTTAAAAAGCATAAAATGGTGGGGAGTCATCTTGTTTTCATAAAATTCTTGATAAAAAAATTTGTCAGGATATAAAATTCTCTTATATTTGCACTCCATTTTTGATAATAACCATATTTAAATATATAACAACATGAAACGTACCTTCCAACCATCGCAAAGAAAAAGAAAAAACAAACACGGATTCCGTGAGCGTATGGCATCTGCAAACGGACGCAGAGTACTTGCGCACCGCAGAGCAAAAGGCAGAAAAAAATTAACAGTTTCTAGCGAAAAAACTCACAAATAATAGATTTCTCTATTGTTGAAACGAATACAAAAGCTATCTATGTTAATAGATGGCTTTTTTGTTATAATCGAGTTTATAATTAACCTCAATTGGAAATATAAAATCTTTAATTAAATACTAAATTTATATAATCTTATATCATACTAAACAACAATTCTTATGAAAAACACAGCGCTTACTCAAACACACATAGCATTAGGAGCAAAAATGGTTCCATTTGCAGGTTACAACATGCCCGTTTCATATAGCGGCTTAAATGATGAGCATGCTACAGTTCGAAATGCTGTTGGCGTATTTGATGTTAGCCATATGGGCGAATTTATTTTAAAAGGCGATAATGCACTTAAATTAATTCAAAAAGTAACCAGTAACGACGCATCTGTTTTAACAGATGGGAAAGCACAATACTCTTGTTTGCCAAATGAGAAAGGCGGAATTGTAGATGATTTATTAGTATACAGAATTGATGAAAAAACGTATATGTTAGTAGTCAACGCTTCAAATATTGAAAAAGATTGGAACTGGATAGGCGATCACGACACATTTGGTGTTGAAATGCATAATATTTCTGAAAAGACATCTTTATTAGCCATACAAGGTCCTCAAGCAACAGCTACTCTTCAAAAATTAACCTCTGTTAATTTATCTGAAATTCCTTATTATTCATTTGCAAAAGGTACATTCTGCGGGGTGGAAAATGTTATTATCTCAAACACAGGGTATACAGGCGCCGGTGGATTTGAAATTTATTTTGAAAATGAAGACGCGGATAAAATTTGGAGCGCTATTTTCGAAGCTGGTCAAGAATTCGGAATTAAGCCAATTGGATTAGGTGCAAGAGATACCTTACGTTTAGAAATGGGCTTCTGTTTATATGGGAACGATATCGACGATACAACATCGCCAATTGAAGCTGGACTAGGATGGATTACAAAATTCACAAAAGAGTTTACTAACCGTGCTGCGATTGAAAAACAAAAAACAGAGGGTGTTACAAAAAAATTAGTTGGGTTTGAAATGATTGATCGCGGTATTCCTCGCCATGATTACCAAATAGCTGATGCAAATGGAACTATTATTGGTAAAGTAACTTCAGGAACGCAATCACCAAGTTTAAACATTGCTTTAGGAATGGGTTATGTAAATACAGAATATTCTAAAGCTGGCACAGAAATTTTTATTTTAATTAGAGATAAAGCCATAAAAGCTAAGGTTTGCAAAATTCCTTTTTTAAAAAAGTAATAATTTAATTTAAATGAACATAGAAGTTTGTTACTCTCCACAATCTTATCACCTGTTTCATAAACCAGATGCAATTGTGGTTGTTATTGATGTTTTCA
>JBILCJ010000160.1:0-5419 GCA_044353195.1 Bacteroidia bacterium
AATTTGATGAGTTGAAAATGAGGGTCAATTAACCAATCACGTAGATTGTGTTTTTCTAATTGCTCAAAATACGTACATGTTTTTTTAGTAAGTTCTGCAACCACTTCAGGACAATGGTCTTCAGCTTTATTAATCACATCAACTAGTTGCGTTGAAAATAAAAAATCATGTTCAACATCATCAACATTCCATTTATTTTGTTTGAAATAATTCGATTTCAAAATAATTTCTAAATGCCCTATAACGGTTTCACTTCGCTCGTGATTAATGTGAATGATTAATGATTTCATTTTAGCGGCTAAATCAACTAGAAATGTATTCATCGTTTTTGCAGGCGCTTGCTGATAAGCCGCCATATAATCATTGATATGAATCGGTTCGCCTATATTAAAAAACACCTTACTTCTAAATTGTGAAGGATTTGAATAATTAATACCGATAGGAACAACAGTCAAATCATTTATGTCAAATTCATTCATCGCACCAAAAACCATCCTCGGAACCCCTTTTTTCAAAGGTCTCAAGCGTCTTTCTTGAATACAAATACCTTCAGCAAAAATGATTATTTTTTTATTTCTGGATAACAGTTTATTAACGGCTTGATAGGTTTCGTTATTTTTCATTAAGCCATCCTTTCCTGCATCTTGCATCCTAAAAATAGGAATGATGCCTAAGCTTTCTAATAACCAAGTCACAATACCTTTCTTAAAAGCATCGCCACGAGCCAAATACCGAACTCTTGGAGGATACGTCATCGAAGAAAATGCAACAGGATCCATAAATGCATTGGGATGATTCATGGCCAAAATAACAGGTCCTTTAACTTGTATATTTTTTATATTTGAAATTTTATGCCTTTTGAAAAAGACCGTAATAACAAACGTTAAGTAATATTTTATGATGTGCCAAAGCATTTTTAAAGATAAATAAAAATGTGTGATACACATAAAAAAAAGCTACAATGTCATTGTAGCTTTTTATTTATAGGATGAATTAAAATTATGCAATCGGAGGTGGAACAGCTTGAAACATCGCACTTAATTCAGCTTGAGTATCTGCAGCTAACCAACCTGACATACCTTGTTTCCATACTTGACTTTGTTTGGTAAACTCACCCGCTAACGCCATCGCTTGTAATTGTGATAAGGTAAATGGACCTGTTTGAGCACCATTGACAGCTACAAAATAAGTTGAAATCGGCGGCGGTGGTGGCGTGTTTTGTCCTGTAGCGCCATTAAACTGAGTATTTTGAAACGCATTTCCCATTTGTCCAGCAATTCCAAACCCAACACCAGCGCCTAATGCAGCGCCCATAATTCCCCCACCCGCTTGATTATTAGCAGCATCTTGTATGGCATTGGCTGATTGAAATTGTGTAAACGCACCCAAATTACCAACAATGCCCATGCTACTTCTTTTATCTAACATCTCTTCCACTTCTGGAGGTAAAGACACATTTTCAATTAAAAATTTCGTTAAGTCTAAACCAATTTCATGAAACTCTGGTTTAATTTTTTCGGTAATCGCTGCAGACACTTCAGCTGTATGGGATGCTAAATCTAACACAGGCACTTTACTTTCTGCTAATGATTCCATGCCTCTTGAAACAGCAATACTTCTTAGATATTCATTCACTTCATCCGTTGTAAATTCAGAAGCTGTACCAGCAACTTCTTTCAAAAATTTACCAGCGTCAGTTACTTTAAACGCATACGTTCCAAATGCACGTAATCTAACAGGACCAAATTCGGCATCGCGCAACATGATCGGATTTTTACTTCCCCATTTTTGATCTCTGAATAATTTCGTACTCACGAAAAAAACATCGGCTTTAAAAGGGCTATCAAATCCATATTTCCAACCTTTTAATGTAGCAAGAATAGGCATATTTTGAGTAGCTAATGTGTACATACCTGGTAAAAATACATCGGCAATAACACCTTCATTCATAAAAACAGCCACTTGACTCTCACGCACGGTGAGCTTTGCGTTCATCTTTATTTCATTTTGGTATCTTGGAAATTTATAAATAATTGTATCATTTGTATTATCTGTCCAATCAATAATATCAATAAATTCATTTCTAAGTTTATCAAATAATCCCATTGTGATGTTGTTTAAATTTGTTTGAGTAAATGTATAAAATAATATCCAATTCCTATTGAATTTAGACTTGTTAAAATAACACAAATATGGGCGCTTCCCTCCTATCGTCGGGTCAGGCTTTCCACTTCAATCTTTTATTGCGAAAAAAATCGCAACAAAAGGATTTTCGTTACAATCCTTAACGCAAATAAACAAAATGACTACTGCCAAAAATTATTAAATTTACAGTTGTATTGAAAAAAGCAAAACACATACTTATCATTGGAGGCGGAGCCTCTGGTTTTTTTGCGGCTATTAATGCTGCCATACATTTTCCAGAAGCCAATATCACCATTCTTGAAAAATCAACCAAACTCTTATCTAAAGTAAAAGTTTCGGGTGGTGGTCGGTGCAATGTAACACATGCGTGCTTTGAAAATCAAGAACTGATTAAAAATTATCCTCGTGGAAAAAAAGAATTACAACAAGTATTTTCACAATTCAGCACAAGTGATACAGTAAACTGGTTTGCGCAACGTGGTATAAAACTAAAAACGGAGCAAGACGGTAGAATGTTTCCAGAAAGCAATAGTAGCGAAAGTATTATCCATTGCTTTTTAGAAGAAGCTAAAAAATACAACATTGATATTCATGTAAGCGAAGAAGTAGTAGAATTACAATCCAATGAATCAAACATTGCCATTACAACCAATAAACGCAACTATGTGGCAGATGCTGTTATTTGCTGTATTGGAGGGCACCATCAACAAAACAATTATGCTTTCCTAAAAAAAATGGGACATACTATTGACGAATTAATTCCGAGTTTATTTACACTTAACTTTCCGCAAAGTAACATCAAAGAATTAATGGGATTGAGTGTGAAACATGGAACTGTAAAAGTGAATGGAACAAAACATCAATACAGCGGTCCTATTTTAATTACACATTGGGGTTTAAGTGGTCCAGCTGTTTTAAAATTATCTGCGTTTGCAGCTGAGGATTTTTTTAAATTAAATTACCATGCTGGCATTTCTATTAATTGGGTTTCAAATACCCATGAAGAAGATATCAAAGAAGTGCTTTCGTTAGAAATGCATTCAAAAGCAATGGTTGTAAACACAGCCATGTTTGACATTCCAAAACGCTTATGGGAATTTTTAGTGTTAAAATCAGACATACCAATTAGTAAACCTTGGATTGAATTAAGTAAAAAACAACTTAATAAATTAGCACAAACGCTCTCTCATGATGTGTATAACATGCAAGGAAAAACAACATTTAAGGAAGAATTCGTAACTGCTGGAGGAATCAACTTAAAAGAAATTAATTTTAAAACCATGGAAAGTAAAATAATCCCTCATGTATTTATCTGTGGTGAAGTATTAAACATAGATGGTATTACGGGAGGTTTCAATTTTCAAAATGCATGGAGTACAGCTTGGATTGCGTCAAAAAACGCATTGAACACATCTAGTTAACTAAACTGTATGGCCTTAATAGGCGAAATTTTATTTAAAATAAGTGTTGGTAAAAACAACATGATCATGCATGTTACAACTGTTCCAATATTAACATAGCACACATGCCATAGTGATAAATTAATTGGAACTGAATCCAAATAATACGTTGCTGGATTTAAAGGAATGATATTAAAAAAATATTGAATGAAGCAAAAACCAATGCCAATTATATTTCCAATGATTAACCCTTTCAATAATAATTGAATAGACACATGAAAAAAGATAGTTCTGATTGCTTGTTTTGAAGAACCAAACGCTTTTAATAATCCAATCATATTCGTTCGTTCTAATATCAAAATAAGTAAGGCAGAAATCATATTAATGGCCGCTACTAAAACCATTAATGTAATAATCACAACGGCATTAACATCTATCATTTCTAGCCAACTAAATATAGAACTTTGTAATTGTTTAGCTGAACTAACTGTATAATTATATCCAACCTTGTCGTTCACCTCTTCAAGAGATTGTTCAAGCAAATCAAAATTCTTTAAAAACACTTCGTAACCAGCCACTTCATGACGTTTCCAATAATTTAAGTTTTGAATTTGTTTTAAATCCACGAACACTAAATTTTTATCAATATCAGAAAACCCTGTATTAAAAATGCCTCTCACATAAAAATCTTTGACGCGAGGTTCATAGTCAATATAAGCAGTTGAACCCAAGATTGAATCATTTATTTTTTTCTTACTCATAAAATAAATCAACATTTTTTGATTCAGTTTTATGTTCAATTTTTTAGCTAGCGTCGTTGAAATAAAAATCTGTTTCGAAACGGTATCTTTATGCAAAGACAAAACAGTTCCTTCATTAATGTACGGTTTCAAATTACTCCAATCATAGGTATGATCGACTCCTTTTAAAACAATGCCTTCATTATCTGTTTTTGTTTTTAGAATGCCGTTTTTTGTTGCAAAAGGTTGAATTAATTTCACATTAGAAATCTGCATCAATTGTTGTAAAATTGAATCGGAAACAGTAATTGGATTTGGTTCTAATGATTGATTTTGATCGTAATCATTGATTTGAAGGTGTGAGGTAAAGGTCGTAATTTTTTTTGTGATTTGCTGTTGAAAGCCAGTTACAATGGCTAATGTAATAATCATAACGGCCACTCCAAGCGCAATACCCGCAATTCCAATTTTTATAATTGGTCTCGACATATTACCAGTTTCTTTTTCACTGTGTAAAATTCGTTTTGCTATGTAATTAGAAAAATTCAAATTATAGTATATTTACAACGTAAAGCTAAACTATTCTATGCGATTTTATTTATTTTTCACAGTGTTTTTTTTAACCTCTTCGTGTTTTTTATCACAAGATAACAGCCAACAATATAGCTCAATTACAACTGGCGCAGACCAAACAGAATTATACCTTGCTAAATTAAAAAATAAAAAAGTGGCCATTGTTACTAATGCATCTGGAATTATTAAAAATAAACACTTAGTAGATACGTTACTAAAACGAAAAATAAAAATTGTAAAAATATTTGGTCCTGAGCATGGTTTTAGAGGAACGGCTGATGCTGGTGAAAAAGTGAAAAGTGGTAAAGATGCCAAAACACATATTACCGTTATTTCTCTTTATGGTTCTCACAAAAAACCAACAGCAGAAGACTTAAAAGGAATTGACATTGTTATTTACGACATACAAGACGTAGGTGTCAGGTTTTATACTTATATATCTACAATGACTTTTGTTATGGAAGCCTGTGCAGAAAACAATAAGCCTTTACTTATTTTTGACAGACCAAATCCAAATGGATTTTATGTTGATGGGCCTGTTATGACAGATCAATACAAATC
>JBILCJ010000175.1:0-4721 GCA_044353195.1 Bacteroidia bacterium
TAGAAAAGAAGCGGCAAAAAAAGGGAAATCGATATTAGTATACGAGGGTGGCGAAAGTAAACGATTTGATTATGTGGCAATCAACGAAGGATTAAATGGGTGTTTTAGATTGATGAAAAATTTAGGAATGACTGATATTGATGTGCCAAATAATGTTTCAGTAAAAATAATAAAAGACACTTGGATCCGATCTAATTTTAGTGGTTTATTTCACATGAAAGTAGTTAACGGTGCTTACGTTTCTAAAGGCGATTTACTTGGAGTGATTTGTAGTCCATTTGAGAAGCAGGAACATCAAATTCTTTCTACAGTTGATGGCTATATTATTGGGATCAATAATCATCCTGTTGTTAACCAAGGCGAAGCTTTATTCCATATTGGAATGGAATAATTAAGTAGTTATGAATTTTATTTAGACTAATTTTAAATATTATTTTATGACACTACTATGACACAAAACAGGCCTTAATTGTTGAACTTTACGCACTTGAATTCCTTTAAAATAATCAGTTTAACGCATAAATTAGTTCATTTAGATCTAATAGGGAAATTACATTTAGATGAAACCAATCAGCAGCATTATTTAGGTGCCGCAAAAATGATGTTGTCATTTAAAGAATTGATGTTTTTAAGTACATGCAACCGTGTAGAATTTTTAGTTGTTACTGAAAATGAAATTTCCGAAACTGTATTATCAGAATTATACCGTTCGATTAATTCGCGAATCTCTGAGTATGAATTAAAGGAATTGATACAAGGCACTTCTGTATACGAAAACGAAAAAGGCTTGACGCATTTATTTGAAGTTTCCTCTTCTTTAGATTCATTAGTGGTTGGCGAACGTGAAATTATTTCTCAAGTTAGAAAAGCTTATGAATATTGTAACATACTTGGACTAACAGGTGACGTAATTCGTTTAGCAATCAAGCAAACCATCGAAACCGCTAAACAAGTTTTTACAGATACTGATATTGCAAAGAATCCTGTTTCTATCGTATCATTAGCTTATAGACAATTAAGAAGTTTAGGCATTAAAAATAATGCCCGTGTATTATTTATTGGAGCTGGTGAAACAAATAGGAGCATGTCTCACTATTTAAAAAAACATCAATATGCTAATTTCACCGTGTTTAATAGAACTTTAGCAAATGCAAAACTATTAGCTGATGCTTTAAATGGTCAGGCATTTGAGTTGACTGATTTAGCTAATTATACAGAAGGATTTGATGTTCTGATTTCTTGTACATCGTCTCAAAAACCTATTGTAACGGAAAGTATTTATAAGTCTTTATTGCAAGGTGATACAACAAAAAAAGTAATTATTGATTTAGCCATTCCAACAGATATTGAAAAAAGTGTGATTGAAAATCATGACATTACCTACATAGATATAGAATCCTTAAAAAAACAGGCTGAAGAAAATTTATTGAAAAGACAAAATGAAATTGATGCGTGTAATCGTATTATTTACAATAAGGTTGAAGAATTTAAATTATTATTTCAAGAGAGAAAAATTGAGTTAGCCTTTGGTGAAATACCTAGGCAAATTAAACAGATTAAACATACTGCTCTTCATGAGGTGTTTGCAAAAGAGGTAAACTCTTTGGATGAAAATGGAAAAATGGTTTTAGAAAAACTATTAACTTATATGGAAAAAAAATACAATGCTTTAGCTATAAAAACTGCTAAACGTGTTTTTTTAGAAGAAGATGCTTCTTTAGATTTGTAGTATTATGCCTGTTAGTTGTGTTACATCATAAAAATGCGTAACCTTGTTTCAACTAAAATTTTAAGTGTAAAAATGAAAAAGAGTTTATTTATTTTTTCTTTTTTGTGTGTATTCGCATATGCTAATGCGCAACTTAAAGACACTGTCTTATTAATGAATGGAAATGTTTGTATTTCCAAAGTCATTGATACATTGATAGGTGCAGTAACCGTATATAATCCACATAAAATAACTGAAAAATTACATTTCGAATATGATGAGATTTATTGTGTAAAATATGCATCAGGACTCACTAAGTATTACTACCAGCAAGATTCTGTAATTGGAAATTATTTTACAAGAGATGAAATGTTACTATATATATATGGTGAACGCGACGCAAGAAAAGGATTTAAAGCAAACGGTTCATTAATCGGAGCTGGCCTCGTTGGACTTGCATCAGGAGGAATGGGAATATTTTTCGCGCCAGTTTTTCCATATACCTATATGGCTTTTAGCGGTGTCACAAAAGTAAAAATAAGACACAGTACTATATCCAATCCAACTAACATTGATTACGACGCTTATATTTTAGGCTATGAAAGAGTTTCTCGATCAAAACGCCGCATACAATCTATTATTGGTGGAACTATAGGTATGGCTGTGGGATATGGATTGTATTTTGGTTTATTAAAAGATAAATACCCAACTACACTTTCGTTACGATTTAAATAATACTAAATTAAGATTGCGGCGATTAAAATAATTAACGCAAGTACAGTAATAAAAAGTAGTAAGCCTCCAATCACTGTTCCTATTAATGCGAATATCTTACCTTTTAATTTTCCATCACTTTCTTTGATTCGTTTCAAAGATATGATGCCAAATATAAAGCCCAAAATTGCTGGAAATAGCAAAAAGAATAATACACCACAAACAAAACTTGCTATGGCATAACCATCATAATTTGCATCTGGGCTGGGTGAGGTTTTATTAATTCTTGTATTTTCTTGAATAGGTTTAATAGGGTATGATTCCGTAAACGTTTCTGTATCTCCATTTTTATAGAGGATACTCTTCACTGAATTTTTGTCAACTACAATGAGTGGTCCATCCAAATTATCACATCGCTTGTATTTTATGTCTGTGCTGTTTATTTCCACAACTTTCGCACTCACTACTTTGTTATTTCTGAAATAAATGACATCACAGGATTCATCATTTTGATTAGTTATTTGAGTTGTTGCTAAAACAACATTCCTTAAATCTTGATTTGCTGAAGCTACCAATGCGCGGTTCGTTTGAATGTTAGTTTGAACCACATCATCTTTTTTGGCACTATTTTTTTTTGACGTTTTAAAAGTAATGTCGTACCCATTTCGATAATGTCTTTTTTGAACTGCACATGATTGTATCAAGCATGCGGTTATAACTAGAAGCGCTAATAGTTGTTTCATAGGTTTAATTTTTATTAAATGTAAAAAAATCCTTGATATAATTTTGAAGTTTATTATGCTATAAAAGGTCATTAGCAATATTTGCTAATTCACTACGTTCCCCTTTTTGCAATGTAATATGCGAATATAAATTTTGACCTTTCAATCTATCAATTAAATAGCTTAGCCCATTACTTTGTGAATCTAAGTAAGGAGTATCAATCTGATAAATATCTCCCGTAAACACAATTTTTGTATTTTCACCAGCTCTAGTAATAATTGTTTTAACCTCATGCGGTGTTAGGTTTTGAGCCTCATCTACAATAAAAAACATATTACTTAAACTTCTTCCTCTAATAAAAGCAAGTGGACAAATAACGATTTTTTCGTTTTCAATCATTTCATTGATTTGCTTTAGTTCTTTATCCTTATCAGAGAATTGACTTTTAATATATTTTAAATTATCCCATAACGGTTCCATATATGGATTTAATTTCGAGGTAATATCACCAGGCAAATAACCAATGTCTTTATTACTTAGTGGAACAATAGGTCTTGCTAAATAAATTTGATGATAATTTCGACGTTGCTCTAATGCACCTGCTAGTGATAATAATGTTTTACCTGTTCCTGCAACACCTTGAATGGTCACTAATTTAATATCAGGATTCATAATCGCGTCCAAAGCAAAAGATTGTTCTGCATTTTTAGGAATAATTCCGAATGAAGATGTTTTTGTTACTCGTTTCAAACCTTTTGAGGCATTGTCATATCTTGCTAATACAGACGCATTGCCATTTTTGAGCACGAAATAATGGTTTGAACCAGGCTCACCTTTTTTCATAAAATCTTTTAATCCACAATTTCCTTTTTCATAAATCTGATTTATGATTTTCGTATCTGCTTTATCAATAAACGAACAACCTGTGTATAGTTCATCAACAGTTAATATTTTTCCAGTCGTATAATCTTCCGAGTGTAGGTTTAACGATTTTGCCTTTATTCTTAAATTAATATCTTTTGTAACTAAAACCACTTTTCTGGTTGGATTTTGTTCGGCTGTATATAAAGCAGCATTCAAAATTCGGTGGTCTCCTTTTCGCTCTTGAAATATTTTTTCTGCATCAAGTGTTGATGAATTATGCATTTCAATTTTAAAATTTCCATGTGTTTTCCCATTTATGGGAGTCCATTCTTGTAATGAGTTTTCACCAGACATTTGGTCTACATACCTCGTGAACTCTCTTGCTGAAAAGTTTTTAGTGTCGTTTCCTTTTTTAAAATTATCTAGTTCTTCTAAAACTGTTATGGGGATTACAACATCATGTTCCTTAAAATTTTTAATTGCTGTGTGATCGTAAATAATCACCGATGTATCTAGTACAAATATTTTACGATCATTCATTTTTTGAGTTGAAACTTTCTTTGCCATAGTCAAATAGTTTTAAGGTTTATATAAAGCTATCTTAAATTAAGCGTGTATTAAAAAAAATACTATAATAGAAATAAACAAATACGTGTTAATCTAATAATTTAGAAATGAAGGAAGAGAAAAAATGATGATTGTTTTTTGTTTT
>JBILCJ010000162.1:0-5370 GCA_044353195.1 Bacteroidia bacterium
ATGTTCAAACCAAGTAATGGCCGCTTTTTGAGCAGATGAGGCTTCGAGAGTCTCAGCTACTTCAAAACCATTTATTAAACGAAAGGCATTCCATACTTTGTTTGCAAAATTGCGTCCTTGCTCACAGTAACTTTCATCAAACATTAAATCGTTACCAGCAGGCGAGCATAATAGCATTCCAACACGAACTCCGTCAGCACCATATTTTGCTATCAAATCTAAAGGGTCGGGCGAATTCCCTAAACTTTTACTCATTTTTCTGCCTTGTTTATCTCTTACAATTCCTGTTAAGTAAACGTTGTTAAATGGCTTTAAACCAGTGTATTCCTTACCAGCAATGATCATTCGTGCCACCCAAAAAAATAAAATTTCTGGTGCGGTTACTAAATCGTTGGTTGGGTAATAATATTTTAAATCTTCGTTTGCTTTATCCCAACCATTTGTAATAATTTTTGGATCAAAAACGGTCATTGGCCATAGCCATGAAGAGAACCATGTGTCAAGGACATCGTCATCTTGTTTAACATCATTGCTATCTAATGAAGTATTTTTTTCTTTTAATAAGGCAATAGCTTCTTCTTTTGTTTTAGCAACTACTGTATTTCCTTGTCCATCGTACCAAGCAGGAATACGTTGTCCCCACCATAATTGGCGACTAATGCACCAATCATGTACATTTTCCATCCAATGTTTGTAGGTATTAATGAATTTTTCAGGAATTAATTTGACATCACCATTTACAACGGCGTCTAACGCAGGTTTGCTAATGTCTTCCATCTTTAAAAACCATTGCATACTCAAACGAGGCTCTATCACTGCATTTGTGCGCTCGCTGTATCCAACTTTATTTTTGATCTCTTCCACTTTTTCAACCAAACCTTGTTGAGTTAAATCTAAGATAATTTGTTTACGACAAGCAAAACGGTCTAATCCAACGTATGCACCAGCGGCTTCACTAATTTTTCCTTCTTGTGTTAATGCATCGATGGTAGGTAGTTTATGTTTTTGTCCTAAGTTAAAATCGTTTATATCATGCGCAGGCGTTACTTTTAAAGCACCCGTACCAAATGCGGCATCCACATACTCATCAAAAATGATAGGAACCACACGATTCACAACAGGCACAATGACATGCTTTCCTTTTAAGTGAGCATAACGTTCATCAGTAGGATTAACACAAACGGCGGTATCTCCCATAATGGTTTCAGGGCGAGTAGTCGCAACGGTAATAAATTCGGGTAATTCTTGAGTTTCTGTACCCGAAATCATATATTTAACGTACACTAATTTACCAGTAGATTCTTTATGAATAACCTCTTCATCGCTAACAGCTGTTAAACCCTGAGGATCCCAGTTTACCATGCGCACCCCGCGATAAATATATCCCTTGTTGTATAAGTCAATAAATGTGTCTATAACTGCTTCACTCATGCCTTCATCCATGGTAAAACTGGTTCTATCCCAATCGCACGAAGCTCCTAATTTTTTTAATTGTTCTAATATAATTCCACCGTATTTTTCTTTCCAACCCCAAGCATGTTTTAAAAAATCTTCACGACTTAAATCAGCTTTATGAATGCCTTGTTCTTTTAATAAGGCAACCACTTTTGCTTCGGTAGCAATACTGGCGTGATCGGTGCCAGGAACCCAACATGCATTAAAACCAAGCATACGCGCTCTTCTAATCAATACATCTTGAATGGTATTATTAAGCATATGCCCCATATGCAAAACGCCTGTTACATTTGGTGGAGGAATAACAATGGTGTAAGGAGTACGGTTATCAGGCGTTGATTTAAAAAACTTATGATCTATCCAATATTTATACCAAGTTGACTCTGCAAGTTGCGGATTATATGTTTTTGCGATTTCCATTGCTATTAATTAAATTTTGTTAAATTTGGCGTAAAAATAATGAAAGTAAACCATGTGTATACTATCTTTATGACACGATATGATAATATATTCAAAAAAATAAACCAATACATTAATAATTAATAAACAAACAACATGAAAAAAGTAATTTTATCTTTAGGATTAGTAGCGTTTCTAAGCTCTTTATCAATAGCACAAGAAGCTCATTCTGCAAATGATGGTCATAATCACGCAGCAACGCCAGCAGCAGCAGCTCCAGCGAGTTTAGCTGATATTAAGTTGGATAAAATGGTTCATGATTATGGTAATATCATGCAAGGTGATAATGGCGAATGTACATTTAAATTTAAAAATACAGGTAAAGAGCCTTTAATCATTACAATGTGTCAAGGTTCTTGTGGTTGTACAGTTCCACAATGTCCAAAAGATCCAATTTTACCAGGAAAATCAGGCGAAATTAAAGTGAAGTATGATTCGAATAGAGTAGGACCTATCAGTAAATCTGTAACGATTACCTCTAATGCAAAATCAGGTACTCAAACAATTATGATCAAAGGAAATATTGCAGCTAAACCTGTTGAAGAAGCATTTCCAACAACTCCTCCATCACAAGGAGCTCCATTAGAAAAAAAATAATTTAACCTACTAACATAAACGAGATGAAAAAGATAGTTATCGCAATTACTTTATTTTTAGGATTAGCAATAGTTTCAAAAGCACAAGTAGTGCCTACTGAGCCAATGAATCCAAACGCTCCTGAAATGAAATTTGAAACAGAAGTTTTAGATTTTGGAAATGTTAAGTTTGATGGAAATGGTGTGAGAGAATTTAAAGTAAAAAATATTGGACACTCTCCATTAACAATTACCAATGTGCAAGGTCAATGTGGCTGTACATCTACAACTATTGATAACAAACCAGGTTGGCCAGTTGAACCAATTTTACCAGGCAAAACAGCTAGTATTCGTGTAAAATATGATACTAAACGTGTTGGTCCATTCGAAAAAAATGTAACAATTTCTTCGAATTCAAAAGAACCAAGTAAAGTTGTAAAAATTAAAGGTGTTGTTGAAGCAGCTCCAGTTGCACCTGCACCAGATGCAAAATAATAATAAACTATTTGTAAAGAACCCTTCTATTTTTAGAGGGGTTTTTTGTTTTATTTTAATTTGTCTGACGATGAATGGGTTTGCACAATCTACCATTCAATTTAAAGATTCGAAAAAGAACTTTGGAATGGTTAAAAAAGGCGAACTGGTAAAAGTGGTTTATGAATTTAAAAATAGTGGAAACTCACCCTTAATTATTTATGACTATAAAGTAGGATGCGCTTGCACAGAAGTTGAATTTTCGAGAGATCCGGTGCTTCCAGGCGAATCTGCTGAAATTCTTGTAAAATTTGACACGAAATCTGCTTACGATAGGCAAGATAGGGTAATTGAAATTATTTCTAACGCTAAAAATAGCAGTCAAAAAATAAGATTAAAGGGTGTTGTATTAACGAAATAATGACCTCTTAAAATTTAATAAAATATAAAACGTTGAAGCAGTTAGTTATTGATATTAGTGATATGTCGACTCATCAAGTTGCGGCAAAGCAATTATTTGAATTTGCAGGAAATCAAAACGTGTTTTTGTTTGAAGCAGAAATGGGAAATGGCAAAACTACCTTTATAAAATCCATGTGTTTGGTTTTGGGAGTATCTGATACCATGAGTAGTCCAACGTATTCCATTGTGAATGAATATAACGCACCACATGGTAAAGTTTTTCATTTTGATTTGTATAGAATTACAGACCGAATTGAATTATTTGAATTTGGATTTGAAGATTATTTAAATGATAAAAATCATATTTTCATCGAATGGCCAATGTTTTCAATCCCTTTCTTAGATTCTTATGTCAAAATAAATTTAAAGCTTGAAAATAATAAACGTTATCTTTACGCCGAAATTATTAATACGTATGACTAAATTATATTTAACTTTTGCTTTCTTAGTGAGTTTTACAGTGAGTGTATTTTCTCAACTTTCAACTTCTTCTGTTTCAATCATTCCAACCAAAACGAAGAACAAATTTTCGGATGGTAGCATGTATTTACTTTGGGGATATACACGGGCTACTTATTCAAAAAGTACCATTCATTTTAGTGATAACTCTAACACTTTTTATCCAAGCACTGGAAAATATCACGACTATAATTTTACCATATATGATGCTAAAGCGCATGATAAGCCTGATTTTGATGGCATAAAAGACGTAGTTAATATCACGATTCCTCAATTTGTAATTCGATTAGGGTATTATTTTAATAATAAAAAAGATTTTGGTGTAGAAATAAATTATGATCACACAAAATATGTGGTAACTGATTATCAAAAATTAAGAATCAAAGGAACGTTTAATGGACAATCTGTAGATCAAGATACCATTTTAAACCCGAATAGTTTGTTACATTTTGAACACACGGATGGTGCAAATTTTTGGATGTTTAATTTTATTAAACGCTGGAAATTATATGAACCTAACAAAAATTTTAATTTAGGTTTTGTTGTAAAACCAGGAGCTGGTTTTGTGTATCCTCGCACCGATGTAACGATGTTAGGAACAAGACTGAATAACAGATGGCATGTGGCAGGATGGATTGTGGGAGTAGAAAGTGGTATTAGAGCTGAATTTTTTAAGCACGGAGTGTTTGAATTTGTTGCCAAAGGCGCTTATGCTGATTACACCAATGTCTTAGTTTTAGGAAAAGGAAACGGTAAAGCCAACCATCATTTTTTTGCTGGACAGCTTACGGCAACATTAGGTTATAGTTTGTAATATTATAACGCTGGTAAAAGTGTTGCTTTGCATTCACCAAAACCAACTCTTACACCATCTTTTTTGCAATACCCTTTTAAAATAATGGTATCGTTATCGTTTACAAATTTTCTTTCAGTACCATCTTTTAAAGTCATTGGTTGAGTTCCTTTCCAAGTTAATTCTAGAAAGCTACCATATTCTTCTTTTTTAGGACCACTGATAGTACCACTCGCCATCATATCACCCACATTGATATTGCAACCATTTACCGTATGATGCGCTAATTGTTGTTCCATGGTCCAATACATGTATTTATAATTAGACGTAGAAACTAAATTATCATCTCCGTTTTCTGTGATTAAATGAACTTCTAAATTGATGTCAATATTTTTATCTCCACTGTATTCTAAATAAGGTAATACGGTTGGTTCTTGAATATAACCTTTTGTTCTAAATGGTTCTAATGCATCTAACGTCACAATCCAAGCAGAAGTCGTGGAAGCAAAATTCTTCCCTAAAAATGGCCCTAATGGCACATATTCCCAAGCTTGAATATCACGAGCACTCCAATCATTAAATAAAACCATTCCAAAAATATAATCATCAGCGTTTGATGTGCTAATGGATTCACCCATTTTTGTTGATTTTCCGATAATAAAAGCTGTTTCTAATTCTATGTCTAATTGTTTT
>JBILCJ010000163.1:0-5355 GCA_044353195.1 Bacteroidia bacterium
CCATTCATCACCATTGATGTATTATATTTTTTCAGTTCTTAAACAAGCCTTTACAAAATTTACAAATAAGGGATGTGGATTTTCTACTGTGCTTTTATATTCTGGATGAAATTGAACTCCAATAAAAAATGGATGTGTTGGAATTTCAACAATTTCAGCTAAATCAGCATCAGGGTTTAATCCAGATAATACCATTCCTGCGTCTTTATATAATTGTGTATAGGCATTATTAAATTCATAACGATGGCGATGACGCTCATTGATATTTATTTGTCCATAAATACGATGAGCTAATGTACCTTCTGTAATTTTACAAGGGTATGAACCTAATCGCATAGTTCCTCCCATATGCGAAATATTTTTTTGATCCTCTAATAAATCAATAACGGGCGCGCTAGTGTTTGGATCCATTTCTCTGCTATGTGCGTCTTTTAAATGTAATACGTGTCGCGCAAATTCGATTACCGCACACTGCATACCCAGACAAATTCCAAAGAAAGGAATGTTATGTTCTCTGGCATATTTTATGGCTGTTATTTTACCTTCAATACCTCTGTTTCCAAAGCCAGGGGCAACTAAAACGCCTTTTAAATTTTTAAATGTTTCAGCAATATTATCATCAGTTAAACCATCGCTGTGTATCCATTCTAATTTCACTTTGCAGTCATTGATTGCACCTGCGTGAATAAAGGCTTCTGCAATTGATTTATATGATTCTTTTAATTCAACGTATTTACCAACTAAACCAATAGTAACTTCTTTTGAAGGATTTTCAAGTTTGTTTAAGAAATGTTTCCACTTATCTAGTTTTACTTCACCAGGATTTAAAACATTTAATTTTTTTAAAACAACTTCATCTAATTTTTCTTTTTCTAGTAATAATGGTACTTCATAAATCGTTGAAGCGTCAAGCCCTTCAATAACTGCATCTGGTGATACATTACAAAATAAGGCAATTTTACGTCTGATTTCTGAGCTTATTTCATGTTCAGAACGGCAGACTAAAATATCGGGTTGAACGCCATATTCTAGTAATAATTTTACAGAATGCTGAGTTGGTTTTGTTTTTAATTCGCCCGATGTAGCTAAATAGGGTAATAACGTTAAATGAATAACTGTGCAATCTTCGCCTAATTCCCATTTTAATTGACGCACAGCTTCAATATAAGGTAGAGATTCAATATCACCCACTGTTCCACCAATTTCTGTAATAACAAATTGATAATCACCTGTTTTTCCAAGTAATTTAATTCTGTTTTTAATTTCGTCAGTGATGTGAGGTATTACTTGAACCGTTTTTCCCAAAAATTCGCCTTTTCGCTCTTTTTCAATAACAGATTGATAAATTCTACCAGTTGTTACATTATTGGCCTGAGATGTTGGAACATTCAGAAAACGCTCGTAATGACCTAAATCTAAATCTGTTTCTGCACCATCTTCTGTAACATAACACTCGCCGTGTTCATAAGGATTTAAAGTTCCCGGATCAATATTAATATATGGATCTAATTTTTGAATAGTTACCGAAAAACCTCTTGCTTGAAGCAGTTTTGCTAAGGATGCAGCAATAATACCTTTTCCTAATGAAGATGTTACACCACCTGTAACAAATATGTATTTCGTGTTTTGAGTTGTGTTTATTGACATAGCAGTTTTTTTAAACCGCAGATAAAGATACGCTTTTTTACCATACTTTTTTAAAGGAATTCATTGAATTTTATCATAATTTTTATTATAAAAATATTTTAAATTGGAATGTAATATATTGTTTGAAATTTTGAAAGGCATAAAAAAAGAGATTGACACTCATCAATCTCTTTTTTTAATTAAAAATCATAAACTGTTATCTATCTAAATTACCATAATCTAAATTTTTCTTTTGAAGAAATAAAACAAATCTTAAAATTAAAATTAAAAATGGTACATACATTATGGCTGTAGGTAATTCAAAATGATTTAAAATAATAATTGATTTACGCTTTAACCTTTCAGTTATTAAATACATAGAAGGTATTAATAATAAGGTTAACACTGTAGCGAATAGTAATCCAAATATCATTGTCCAGCTTAATGGGCCAAAGAATGCTACGTTATCACCACCAAAGAAAATGTGAGGATTACCTGTAGATAATAATGATTCGAAATTAATATTTAAACCAACAGCTAAAGGAATTAAGCCTAAGATTGCTGCAGTTGCTGTTAAAATAACTGGAGTCATACGTGTTCGTCCAGCTTCAACTGTTGCATCATATAGGTTCATGCCACCTTCACGGGCAAATTCAGCAAATTCAACCAATAAAATTCCATTACGTACCACGATTCCGCCTAGTGCAATAATTCCAATACCGGTCATAACGATACTCATATCCATTTTAAAAACCGACACACCAATTAAAACACCAACGATACTGAAAATAATTTCGGATAAAATAATAAGTGGTTTTCCTAATGAATTAAATAAGCCAACTAATACTAATAACATTAAGCCAATAGCAGTAAGCATAGCATTTCCTAAGAAACTCATCGTGGCTTGTTGTTCTTCTTTATCACCAGCAAATTTGATAACAACATCTCCTGATTTTTTATAATCTTTCATCGTACTTTCAATTTTAGAAACAACATCATTCGGATTAAAACCATCTTTAATTTCAGACGATAAGGTAATGACACGCTTGTTATTTTTACGCTTAATGCCTGCATAAGTATAATCGTAACGAATATCACACACTGCAGAAATTGGCACGCTACGAACCATACCTCCCATATTCATATCTCTATAACTTATTTTCAAGTTACGGATTGTTTCAATGTCGATACGTTGATCAAAATTATAACGTAACTGAACAGGATATTCATCATCTACATCTCTAAATTTTGTTGCTTCAACACCATACACTGCACCACGAATTTCCATAGCTAATTGATATGTTGAAATACCTTCTCGTAAAGCTCGCTCTCTATCAATATCAAAAACAATTTCAGGTTTATTATTGACAAAGTCAGATTTTAAACTTACGACTCCTGGAATTTTCGCATCTGTAATAAACTTTCTTAAATCGTCAGAATTTTTTGTTAATTCTTTAAAGTCTTCACCAATAATTTCAATACTAATTGGTTTTGGTGTCGGAGGTCCACTTTGCTCTTTATTTACAACAATATCAGCTCCAGGTATGTCCCAGTTTAAAGCTTGTAATCCTTGTAAATACTTTGTAGTTGATTCTCCCTCACGTTCTTCAAATTTAACAAATGATATCGCGATTTTACCTTTATTTGGATAGGCATTTTGATCTCCATCCGCTGGATCAGTAACTCCAATGGTTACATTTGTGATCATAGATTCTACTAATGGATTATTTTTTCCAATAATGGTTTCTACTTTCGCTTCAACCTTTCTCATTACATCATTGGTTAATTTTGGATCAGTTCCTTCTGGTAATTTCACATACACATAAACGTTGTTTGGATCTCCACTAGGAAAGAATACAACTTTTGGTTTACGTATTGCAAATAATACGATGGAGAAAATAAATAAAATCACAACATAAAGTAAAGGTCTCCATGGTTTACGTAAAAACCATTCAAGTGTTTTTACATAACGTTTTACAAAACCTGGCCAGATTTTAAATTGCCATGCTTCTATTGCTTTGTATAACCACAAACGATTTAACACTAAGAAGAAGGCTAAAAATAAAGTAAAATTACCAACCGCATAATTCTTGGTTAAATATGAGAATAACGCAACTAATCCATAAACTATTAATTGTAAACGAGCCTTCTTACTTATTTTTCCATGTTCTTTACTTTCTTCTTCGTGAGATTTCATAAAGTCAACAGCAAATACAGGATTGATGATGTATGCTACAAATAAGGAAGCTAATAAAGAAATAATTAATGTTACAGGTAAGAAGTACATAAACTTACCGATAATACCTTGCCAAAATACGAGAGGAATAAAAGGAGCAAGAGTTGTAATTGTTCCTGACAATACAGGCATAAAAACTTCGCCAACAGCTCTTTTCGCTGCTATTTTAATATCTAATTTTCCATTATCAAAAATACGATGAGTGTTTTCTATCACTACAATGGCGTCATCCACAACAATGCCTAGAGCAAGAATGAAAGAAAATAAAACAATCATATTAAATGAGAACCCAATGCTTGGCATGATTAAAAACGCGATAAACATTGATAATGGAACAGATAAGGCAACGAATAACGCATTGGTTACTCCCATAAAAAACATTAAAACAATTGTTACTAAAATAAAACCAATGATAATCGTGTTAATTAAATCAGTTAATGATGATTTAGTCTTATTACTCTGGTCGCCACTAATAGTAATATCAAGTCCTTGAGGGAACTCGTTCTTTTTCATGTCAGAAATAATTTCTTCAATTTTATCTGCCGCATCAATTAAATTTTCTCCTGAACGTTTTACTACATTTAGGGTAATTACATTTTTACCGTTTGAACTTGAGTAACTTTCTTTTTCTTTAAACCCATCAACAACCGTTGCAAAATCTTTTATAAATAATCGTGCTCCAGAGGCAGAGGTAACAATGATGTTTTCAATTTCTTTAGGTGTTTTAAATTCGCTTTTAATACTTAAAGTTGGCTTCATTCCATTTAAAGGAATTGTACCACCAGAAATCGTTAAATTTTCTTGACCAATAGCACGTTGAATATCAGTTAATGATAATTGTGCAGCTTGTAATTTATAAGCATCAATGTTTACTTGAATTTCTCTATCAAGTGCACCAACTAATTTTACTTCGTTAATTTCTTTTAGTCCTTCAACCCTATCTTGTAAATCTTCAGCATATTTTTTCAATTGCTTTAAATCATATTTTCCTGAAACATTGATGTACATAATTGGAATTTCAGAAAATGCAATTTCCTTGATCATTGGCTCTCTTGTAAGCGTTGCAGGCATATCGCCACGGGCTTCATCAACAGCATCTTTCACTTTTTGTTTAGCTACCTCAACTTTTACATTAGTATGAAATTCTACTACAATTACAGAAACATCTTGTAACGATGTACTATTAAATTTTTTAACTCCCGAAATACCTTTCAATCTTTTTTCGATTGGTTTTGTAATGGTATTTTCAATATTAGTTGGAGAGTTACCACCATTTATAGTATTGATATAAATTGTTGGTACAGTAATATCAGGAAAATTCTCTTTCGGCAAAGAGTTGTATGCCATAATTCCTGCGAGGCAAATAAAGATGGTAATTAAATAGACAGTCATTTTGTTGTCTATTGCCCAACTTGATGGTTTAAATTCTTTTATTTTATCTAACATAAGTTTATTTTTATGGTAACACCATTATTTTTTAATGAATCCTAAAA
>JBILCJ010000091.1:0-8476 GCA_044353195.1 Bacteroidia bacterium
TTTTTAGTGAATCTTTTTCTGTTACAAATGGTATAGAATCAAAATTAAAACGGCAGGTATCATTCAAAATAAGAGCTAATTCATATTTAAGTCTTCTATAACCCATATGGGTTGGCTCAAGAGAATCTAATGCCGCTTTCATGTTATTTCGATCAAATCCATCTTTCAAAAGGCTATCCCAATGTGGAGATAATTTATTAAAATTAACTTTCGATACTAAATCTAAGCTATCATAAGACAACCGACCTTTATTTACATGTGCCCCCATCAAATAATACGCATCACTTAAAAGAAGGTCTGCTTTAACTAACGCACTTACATTAACAATACCAGGTTGTTGATTAATTAAATTTAATTCGCTTTTTATCTTTATATGATGATAATCATCTGGAATTAATCCATAGTAAATACAATTATCAATAAGTGTCAGTAAATTCTTTCCATGTTCATTTAGTTGAGCACCTTTGAACCAACATGGTTTAGTATGATATTGATTTCTAAAAAAAATTACTGTAGTCAACTTGATTGAATCAACCATCATTACAGAGTCATTCATGTTGTAAAATGATAGTTCTGCCTCTATTTCTTTTTGCAATTGTTCTGAAGATAATCCTTTTACTTTTTTCTCTTCGCGCTTAACTTGTTCGTTACACGAAAATAAAAAAACAGAAAACGTTATGCATAAAAAAAGCCTCATCTTAATATAAAGATAAGGCTTTGATTCAATTATAGAGTGTTAATTATTTTGCAACCGTAAATCTACCCGATTTTAATAATTGATTATTTTTTCCAATAACCGTGTATAGATAAACAGCATTCGTGAAATGGGAAACGTCCAACTTAATATTTCCATTTTCAAAACTTTCAGTAGTCACGACTTTTCCTTGTAAATCATAAACAATTACTTGAGCAACCTCAGTACTAGCAGTGTTAAAATTGATTACTGAATTTGATGGATTTGGGAAAACAGACAATTCAATATCTGTTTTAGCTGTTTCGTTTACTGATACTGTTAAATAATCTTTCAATACTGTAACAAAAGTTTGAGCACTTGTTCCCAAAGGAGAAGTTACAGTTGAAGTAGTTATACTGAAAATAGGCGCTTTTGAAGAGTTAGGAGCGTAATAATCATAATTTAATTGAGAAATATTTACACTTCCTGCTAATGGAATTGTTCCATTCAATACTTGCATGGTTTTTAATCTCACAACATTTGTAAATACTCTCGTACCAAGTGTTAAAGTACCTGACGCGTCAGCAGTAACATTACAATTTCCTGTAAAGGTTCCATTGTTTCCGAATACCATTAAATTACCACTTACCGCAGAAGTTACTGATGACACAGCCGTAAAAGGGTATTGTGCATACTTTGCAGGATTTGTATAATTGATTGAAATTGGAATACCATTAGCAGAAATTGTTCCACCATAATAATTTAATCCAGTAGATGTTGCTTTGTAATAAGAAACATTTGCAGTTCCTGAAGAAACAGAAACATCAGCCATTGGGTAACTTGCATTACTTACACTAGCTGTGACAAACGTATTAGTAATGGATGTGCGCATAACAGGTGTGTAATTCCAAACAGCACCAATGCCACTTGCACCAATCGAAATAGAAGAATCGCATTGAGTCGTAATGAAATTTTTGTTAAATGCAGCAGGTGCGTGATTAGCCTGTGTCAACGTTTGTGCATTTAAAATACTTGCTGAACAAATGATGAATAAAGATTGTATTAGTTTTTTCATAGTGGTTAATTTAGTTTATTATTAAGTTAATCAAATATATTTAAATATAGATAGAATACCAACTGTGTAAAACAAAAATTAAATACACTTAACTTAAAAAGCACTACGGAAAATCTACAGAAAAAATTTAAAAAATCATTTTCCCAGGATTCAAAATTAAACTCGGATCAAAAAGTTTTTTGATGTTTTGCATCAATTGAATTTGATGAGGCGGAAAAACAATTGGCAGATAATTTTTTTGAACTAACCCAATGCCGTGTTCGCCACTAATTGTACCTCCTAAACTTTTACACAACTCGAAAATTTCAGTTATGCCCTTTGGTAATTCAGTTTCCCAGACATCATCGCTCAATTCACCTTTAATAATATTTACGTGCAAATTACCATCGCCTGCGTGTCCATAACAAACACTTTTAAAACCATATTTTTTTCCAATCAATTTTACACCGTTCAATAATTTAGGAAGTTCGGCTCTTGGTACAACTGTATCTTCCTCTTTGTAGACAGAATTACTTTTTACAGCCTCACCCACTTTTCTTCTTATTTTCCACAACGATGCTTTTTGTTCTGCACTATCAGCCATCAAAATTTCATCACATCCATGAGACAACATAATATCGTTAATAGATTCGCAATCATTAAATAAAACATCCAAATTATTGCCATCGACTTCAATGAGCAATAAAGCTTGCCATTCAGGTTTAATTGTAAAATTTACCTCACCTGCGTACTTAATGCTCCAATCAATAGCATCGCGTTCCATAAACTCCATTGCACTTGGTGTAATACCAGCTCTAAATGTAGCTCCTACAGCCTCGCACGCTTTTTCAGCAGAAGTAAAAGGAACGAGCATAAGCAAATCATGCTTTGGTAATGGAATTAATTTAAAAACAATTTTTGTAATAATACCTAATGTACCTTCACTACCAACCATTAAATGCGTTAAGTTGTATCCAGTTGAATACTTCAATGTATTTGCACCAGTCCAAATGATATCACCATTAGGTAAAACCATTTCAATATTTAAGACATAGTCCCTTGTTGTGCCATACTTAACAGCCTTTGGACCACCACTACTATGAGCTACATTTCCGCCTAAAGAACAACTTCCCCAACTTGCTGGGTCTGGTGGATAAAACAAACCAACTTTTTTCACTTCTTCTTGAAACACATAATTTATAACACCTGGTTCAACAGTTGCTTGAAGATTTCGTTCATCAATTTTTAATATTTGATTGAAATATTCCATACTTAAAACAATTCCACCAAAAACCGGCAAAGCACCACCACTTAAACCAGTTCCAGCTCCTCTAACGGTTACGGGTATTGTATGTGTAGTGGCAAATTTCATAATTAATGAAATTTGTTCAACGGTTTTTGGCTTTAAAACAACTTCAGGTTTAAACATTAAATCTTCTGTTTCATCTCGACCATACTTTTCTAATTGATCTTGATTTATAGAAATAGATTCAACCTCTAATATCTCGTGCAACAAATTGATATGTTCGGAAGTAATTTTAGTGTATGCCATTTTCGTTTGTTTTTATTTAAAATAAAGTTGAATAATTTTTTCGACCTCTTCTTGTCGCTGAGTTCCTATTAAAAATGGTTTACCATTATTGGTGATGATCTTAATACCATCGTTACCTGAAACATTATAACACCAGCCGTTTCCAGTGATACTGTATTTAACACCCCATCCTCCATAATCCGAAAGAGGATCGTATTTGATAAGTGATATCGATTTAATTTCACCCCAAGTCATACTTCTTTTACAAAACAGTAAACCTTTATAATTTACATAAATACCATGGCCATTAATGATTGTTTCGAGTTTCAACGAAAAAAACCAAATAACTATCGCTAATAAAAAAAGAATTATGACAGAGAAAACAATGGGATCTTTTTGTTGATTCTTCGTTTGCAATACATCAAACTGAACCAATACAGACAAAACAAAAACTATGATAACTGGAGAGCCTGCAATTAAAAAGTGCCACCATTTTCTGAATTTTTGTATTTCACGAAATTCTAAATTCATCTATCAATAGAAATTCTTATTTTTTTAATTTCAAAACAGCCCATTCATTTTTACTAAAACTATCTGTTACTGTAAATCCTATTTGTTGAGCTAAAACACTTAATTCATTTACATCTGTTGTAAAAAAACCACTGAGCAGTAGATCTCCACCTTTATTTAAACAAGTATAGTAATTTGGTAAATCTTGATTTAATATATTTTTATTTATGTTCGCTAAAATAACATCGAATGTTTCTACTTTAGGTAACAACGCAGCATCACCTTTTTTAAATATAATATTTGAACACCCATTTATCCCCGCATTCTCAATACTATTTTCAATACTCCATTCATCAATGTCAATTCCTAATAAAGTGGTTGCTCCAAGTTGTTTGGCTAAAATGGCCAATATACCTGTTCCGCAACCCATATCTAAAACTGACTTATTTTTAAAGTCTAAACTAAACATTGTTTTACTTACCAACCAAGTCGTATCGTGATGACCCGTGCCAAAACTCATTTTAGGTGTAATTACAATATCATGTTTTACCTGTTCTGCCTTGTCATGAAAATGTGCACGAATACATACTAAATCATCAACATAAACGGGCGAGAAATTTTTCTCCCACTCTTCGTTCCAATTTGTTTTTGGAATTTCTTTGCGCGTGTATGTAAAACTAAATTCTTCAAAAGTTAATTCTTTAACCAAACTTTCGTTATCCATTTCAGATTGTATGTATCCGTCTAAACCAGTTTCATTTTGCGTAAAACTTTCAAAACCAATATCCGCTAATAATGCAATAAGTATATCTGATCCGGGCTCAGGAGGATTAACTGTAAATGTGTATTGTAAATAATTCATGTTTTTTTATTTAAAAAAAAATTAAAAAGAAGCAGTAATTGCACAAAAATCATCAGCATTTAAAGAAGCTCCACCTATTAATCCTCCATCCACATCTTTGCATTTAAATAACTCAGAGGCGTTTTTTGCGTTACAACTCCCGCCATAAAGAATAGAAGTCTGCTGTGCAATTTCTTCAGAAAATAATAGGGCTAATTCTGCCCTGATAAATTGATGTATATCTTGTGCTTGCTGAGCCGTTGCTGTTAATCCTGTTCCTATTGCCCAAATAGGTTCATAAGCAATTAAAATATTTTGGCATTCGGAAGATGTGAAATGTGATAAGACTTCTGTCAATTGAGATTTAATTACCTCAAAATAAAAACCTCCCTCGCGTTGATCTAATGATTCTCCAATACAAAATATCGGTTTTAATTGATTCATTAACGCTTCCTTTATTTTCATCACAAGATCTTCACTCGTTTCATTAAAATAAGATCTACGTTCGCTATGGCCAACTAAAACATATTGACAACCAACTGAATGCAACATTCTAGCACTTACTTCACCAGTATAGGCACCAAAAGGCATAGCTGAGCAGTTTTGCGCACCTACATAAATAGATTCAACTTCCCCAATTTTACGATTTATACTTTCTAAAAACGGAAAAGGAGTGATAATGATTTTAACAACTTCACTAGATTCTATTTTATTTAAAATTTCATCAACCAAATACACAGCTTCATCAAGCGTGTTGTTCATTTTCCAATTACCTGCAACAATTTTTTTTCGCATCATTTATTTAACTCTAACTCGTGGATCTAAAATACCATAAATAATATCCACAACAATATTTGTAATTACAAATATAACTGCAAATATGATAGTAGCGCCCATCACAACAGGAAGATCGTTTTTAGTGAGGGCTTCAAACACCTCATAACCAATTCCTTTCCAACTAAATATTTTTTCTACAAAAATAGCACCAGCCATTAATCCCGCAAACCATCCTGAAATTGCTGTAACCACTGGATTTAAAGCATTCTTGAGAGCGTGCTTAACAACAACGCTATAAAACGACAAACCTTTTGCTTTAGCAGTTCGGATGTAATCTTGCCCCATTACATCTAACAAGGAACTTCTCATTAATTGAACCACGATTGCCAAAGGTCTAATGCCTAATGTTACAGCTGGTAAAATTAAATTTTTTAATTTTAGTTTTTCACCCTCCCATACATCGATGTCGTATAAACTTCCCGTTGGCGACAAGCCAGTATAATCTTGTAAAACATAACCAAATAACCAAGCAATAATTAATCCAACAAAAAAAGAGGGCGCTGCCATTCCGAGCACGGCGAACAAAAGAGCAAAGCGATCAAAAAATGTATTTTGTTTTATAGCACTCATAATTCCTAAAAAAATACCAACAACGGATGCAATAAAAATAGACGTAAAAGCTAACACAACAGTTTCAGGTAAGGTTTCTCTAATAATATCAGACACAGGCCTTTTCGAAATATAGGATCGTCGCAAATGAGGAAGCTTAAGCACTAAACAAGTATTACCAAAAACCGCTAATGATGTCCAAGAATATTTTTCAGGATTAAGATACCAACTACTTTTCGTACTCTTGAAATTATGAACAGAAATGGGCGATAAATCATTAATATACATGCCGTATTGTTCCAAAACTGACTTATCGGTCCCTAAATCTTTATGAATGGCCTCAACGGCTTCTTTATTAGCTCTTTGACCGAGAATAATAGTAGCTGGATCGCCAGGTAAAATATTAAATAAGAAAAATATTACGGTAATCACTCCGAATAAAACCAGAAAACCGTATAATATCTTTTTAGTTATGTAATGAATCACAAAATTTAAATAAAAACTTTAATGTGCTAAGTAAATAAAATAAAATTGGATATAAAATATTTTTAGTGAACATAGAGGTATTATGTGACAAATTAAATTTTTAAGGTAAATTTGTAACACGACATGAATTTTAAAAATAACCTACATATATGTTCATTACTGATTTGTATACTTAATTTTAATTTGCATGCACAACGCGTGGGGGTTGTTATGAGTGGGGGTGGCGCAAGTGGATTAGCTCACGTAGGAGTATTAAAAGCCCTTGAAGAACATCATATTCCAATTGATTATATATCTGGAACATCTATAGGCAGTATTATTGGTGGTTTATACGCCTCAGGCTTTTCTCCTATTGAAATTGAAAAAATGGTGAAAGATGAAACCTTTTATAAATTAACTAAAGGTGAAATGTCTGTTAAGTTAGGCTACTATATCAATAAAAGAGAAGATTACGCATCGTGGCTCATGTTCAAACTCTCGTTTAATAATTCCTTTCTAACAAATTTGCCAACTAATTTAATAAACTCTGTTCCCATTGATTTTTATCTAATGGAAACTTTTGCAGCACCAAATTCGGCATCCAACTATAACTTTGATAGTTTATTCATCCCCTTCAGATGCGTAGCTTCCGATATTGTAAAAAAAGAAAGTGTTGTTTTTAAAAAAGGTGATTTACCTTCTGCCATAAGAGCGTCGATGAGTTACCCATTTTACATCAGACCAATAACAATTGATAGCGCACTTTTATTTGATGGCGGACTTTACAATAATTTCCCTACAAATATTATGTATGATGAATTATATCCAGACTTGATTATTGGCAGTTCAGTAGCAGAAAATACAGAAGTACCAAATGATGACAATGTGTTTTTACAACTTCGTAATATGCTTATGAAGAAAAGCAATTTTAATCCTGTGTGTGAAAACTCTATCATAATTCAACCTTGGGCCAATGTTAATACATTCAATTTTGAAACTGTGCAAAGATTAATTGACAGTGGTTACGTGGCAACAATAAGACAAATTTCAGATATAAAAAAACACATGTATCATTATTCTGATAGCCTTCAATTATTAGAAAAAAGAAATAGATTTAAAGCGAAATCTCTATCAGAAAAAATAATATATAACAAAGTAAATGTATACGGCGTTAACAAAAAAACAGAATCTTTTGTAACAAAAACAATCACAAAAAACCGGAAAGAGTTTACTATTAAACAATTGAAAAGACAATATTTTAGAATGATGTCAGATGAAAAAATAAAATCATCCTATCCGACTTCAAAACTAGATACATCTTCAGGAAAATATACTCTAACCTTAAAAACAAAAAAAGATAAACAATTTTTTTTAGATATTGGCGGTAATATTTCTAATCGTCCAATCAGCCATTTTTTCTTAGGTGTTCAATACAATCATGTTGGCAAAATTGGGTTTACAGCTTATGCTAATGGATACTTAGGCAAACTTACTTCAAGTTCATTAACCAAACTTAGATTTGAAATTCCAACTAAAATTCCATTTTACATAGAACCTTCAATCACCATTTCTCGCTGGGATTATTACAAAAGTAGTACGCTATTTTATAACTTCGAAAAACCAGCCTATCTCATACAAGACGATTTTTTTGGCGAGTTAAATATAGGCATGCCATTAGGTAATACAGGGAAAGTTGAATTAACTGGCGGTATTAGCGAATGGAAAAACAGATACTACCAAGCAGAACAATTTACAAAAACAGACACCAGTGATGTGTCTGTTTTTGATTTTCAGTTTGGTCAAATCTCATATCAAATAAATACGCATAACCGAAAACAATACGCATCAGAAGGAACTAAATTATTGTTTAGAGCTAAGTTTTTAAATGGATTGGAAAGTTATATCCCAGGTACAACGGCCTTAGATTCAATTATTTCAATGAAAACGCCAGGACATAGCTGGTTTAATTTCAAACTTAGTATTGATAAATATATTAAACCAATTAAATATTTTAAA
>JBILCJ010000087.1:0-8822 GCA_044353195.1 Bacteroidia bacterium
AAAGTAGGCGCTTTTGGAGAAGTCGTTTATTCAACTCAAGATTTCTTTAGAAACTACAATGCCTCTATACTATCCGCGCCAGCATTTAATCCCATTCCAGAAAGTCAAACACTATTTATTGATAGTTACCGCGCCCATAAATATTTTGCTACAGGTTTAAAATTAATTGCAAACCCCATGAAAAATATTGATGTTAGATTTGAAGGTTATTTTTTTCAGCCAATACAATCCATTTTAAAAACAAAGGAAGGGAAAGCAGAATATAGCGCACCTTTTTTATATCGAAATTTTTTAGGAATGGGTGCATTTGTTTATCATTCGCCAATTGGCCCTTTAAGTATTGGTTTAAATTACTACGATAAAAAACAAAATAGCTTTTCATTCTTCTTTCATTTTGGATATACTATCTATAATAAAAAGTCAATTGACTAATTTTTTATTGTTCACTCGTTCACTGTTAAGATTAACTCAATATTTCCTTTTTTAACAAATTTTAAGTCTAGCTATTTAATTGAAGCGATTAAATTTGGAATATTATAAATTCAACTATATTTATACTTTCTAAAAAAACATTATGAAAACACTTTTTTTAAACATTGCTTTATTATCATCCATTTACTCTATTAAGGCGCAAACAGGGTATGAAATAAAAATTAATTTCAAGAACTGTAAAGATACGGTTGCTTACCTTGCCTATTATCAATTCGATAAATCATATTTAGCAGATACCTGTAAAAAAATTGATAAAGGAATGATCACTTTTAAAGGAAAAAATAAATTAGATAAAGGTGTTTACTATTTAGTAAGTCAAGATAAAGCACGTTACTTTGATTTTTTTATTGATGACAAAGATCAAAAACTACAGATTTCTAGTGATGCGATTGATTTAGTAAAAACATTAAAATGTTCGAACTCAAAACAAAATGATGATTTTTTTTCATACATCAAATTCATTACCGCCAAAAATATTGAATTCACAGACTTCAGGACAAGAACTGTTGGAATGAAAAAAGAGGATTCAACTAAATTTATAAATGACAAAACGAAAGAATTAAACGAAAGCGTTATTGCATTTGAAAAAAAATTCATGGAGGAACATACCGGTACTTTTGTAGGTGATGTTATTAAATTAAAATCAGAAAAAGAAGCAAAAGACATTCCGAAAGCATCTAATGGTAGGCCTGACAGCATGTATGTGTATAATTATTACAAAGCACATTATTGGGATGGTTTAAATTTTGAAGATGATGGAATGATGCGCACGCCTTTTTTTGCCGATAGAGTGAAAAAATATTTTAATAGTGTTGTTATCCAGAATCCAGATTCGATTAATGTTGAAATTGATAGAGTAATGGGGAAAACAAAACAAGGGTCAAAAATGAACATGTTTCTATTGGCTTATTTCACCCCAACTTACGAATCATCAAAAGTAATGGGTTTTGATAAAGTATTTGTTCATATTATTGATACCTATTTCAGAACTGGAAAAGCAAAAGGAATTTATGATGATAAAACAATTGATAACATTGAGAAAAGAGGTGATATTTTAAAACCACTATTATTAGGTAACATTGCTCCAGACCTATTAATGATTGATACAGTTGGCCATAAATTCATTGCTAAGATGGGCTTTGACACGGTAAAAACAAGTGCTGGCGCCACAAAATTATATTACGATAACATTCAAAATCTTGCACAACAATTTGTTACCATGTCCTCTGTTAAAGCTGAGTACCTTGTTCTTGTATTTTGGGATGTTGATTGTGGTCATTGTAAAACAGAAATACCTAAATTATTAGAAGAATACCATGCGTTACTTAAAGATAAAAAAGATGTGAAAGTATTTAGTGTTTACACTCAACATGAGTATGATAAATATCGCAAATACATTATAGAAAATAAGCTAGATTGGATTAATGTATATGATGGCATTCATATCAATAATATCAAAGAAAAATATGATATCTATTCAACTCCTGTTATTTATGTGTTAGATAAAAATAAACGTATTAAAGCAAAACGCATAGGAACAGAACAAGTTAAAGATATTATAGCTCAATTGGAAGCTGAGAATAAAGCAACAAAAAAATAATTACCACAGCATTTAATTAAAAAGCCTCTCAATCCGACCGGATGAGGGGCTTTTTTAGTATGGCAAAATTATTATTTTTGTTAATATTTTGTTATTAACTAAATTAGTATTACCTTTGCCCCGCAAAAGATTTAATATTTGCATCCATACCATTGTGATTTAGCCAGACGTCGGCAAGGATAATCACAGCTACTGCGGAAATTAAATCAATAGAGCAGCTAGTATTAATCAAAATTAAAAAACAAAAAATGACATTTCAAGACTTAGGCTTGGAGCCAATGCTCCTTAAGGCCGTAACTGAGATGGGCTTCGAAAGTCCAACTCCCATTCAAGAACAAACAATCGCGCAATTAAAAGACAAATCATCTGATTTAGTAGCATTAGCGCAAACAGGAACAGGAAAAACCGCAGCATTTGGTTTACCATTATTATCAAAATTAGATTTAACATCTCGCTTCACACAAACGCTTATATTAGCGCCGACACGTGAATTATGTGTTCAAATTAGTAAGGATTTAATTAATTATTCAAAATATTTAGGTGGTTTAAAAGTAACAGCTGTATACGGCGGTGCGCCAATCATGGGTCAAATCCGCGATTTAAAAAATGGCTCACAAGTTGTAGTTGCTACACCAGGCCGCTTAATCGATTTAATTGATCGTAAAGCCATGGATTTATCCCATGTAGATATTGTTGTGCTTGATGAAGCAGACGAAATGCTAAACATGGGTTTTAAAGATGATTTAGATTTAATTTTAAGTAATACACCTCCAACAAAAAATACGTGGTTATTTTCTGCAACGATGCCTCGCGAAGTTGAACGCATTGCAAGCAAGTACATGGAATCTCCATTAGAAATCAGTGTTGGTAAGAAAAATCAAGGTGCTGATACCATTGAACATATTTATTACACCGTAAATCAACGTGATAGATACGCAGCATTGAAACGCATTGCAGATTTCTATCCAGATATATTTGGTATTGTTTTTTGTCGCACAAAGGCTGAAACACAAGAGGTAGCAGATAATTTGATAAAAGATGGTTACAATGCAGATGCCATTCATGGCGATTTATCTCAAGCTCAACGTGATTTAGTTATGAAACGATTCCGTAGCCGTACTTTGCAAATGCTGGTTGCGACAGATGTTGCAGCTCGTGGAATTGACGTTAATAATGTAACACATGTTATTAACTACAACTTGCCAGAAGAAGCTGAAAACTACACACATCGTTCAGGTAGAACAGGCAGAGCAGGCAAATCAGGTATTGCTATCGCTATTGTAACACCTCGCGAACAAGGTAAAATCAGAGATATTGAACGAATTATGGGAAATAGCTTTGTAAAAGCTGATGTTCCAGATGGTGTAGCTGTTTGCGAAAAACAATTATTTCATTTAGTTACTAAATTACATAACGTTGAAGTAAAAGATGATGAAATCGAAAAATACCTTCCAAAAATATACGAAGAGCTAAAAGATTTAACGAAAGAAGAATTAATTAAACGATTTATTTCTGAAGAATTTAACCGCTTCTATAATTACTATCAAAACTCCCAAGATTTAAATATGGGTAATGATGGCGGAAGTAATGGCAAAACAACTCGATTCTTTGTTAATATGGGTGTGTTAGATGGGTTTAATAAAAACTCAATCAAAGATTTCTTAGTTGAGATTTCAAACATTCAGGCTCGTATGATTTTTAACATTGATGTGAAAAATAGCTTCTCGTTTTTTGAAACTGAAAACAAATTTGTTGACCAATTGCTTGCTTTAAATAAAGCTGGTATTGAATTTAATGGTCGCGGTATTTCTTTTGAAGTATCAAAAGCAAAACCATCTGGCGGTTATGGTGAAAAGCGCTCGTATGGTGGTGGTTCAAGAGAAGATGGTCAACGTCGTTCATACGGTGGTGGCGAAAGAAGCGGAGAACGCAAATCGTATGGTGGCGGAGAACGTCGTTCATATGGGGGTGGCGAAAGAAGTGGAGAACGTAAATCGTATGGTGGTGGTGAACGCAAATCATATGGAGGCGGCGAAAGAAGTGGAGAACGTAAATCATATGGTGGCGGGGAAAGAACTGGCGAACGCAAACCGTATGGTGGAGAAAGAACCTCCGGAGAACGCAGAACATACGGAAGTGCTGAGCGCAAACCATTTAATGGGCCATCTGAAGGTGGAGAGCGTCGCGGACGCTTTACTAAAGATTAAAAACAGTGTTTCTGTGATTACTGAAAACTATCAATAACCTCACTTAAACAATTATATTTGGACGCAAGTATATTATTTTAGAAATAAACCAACATTATTTTGTTGATTAAAAAAAGAATACTATATTTGCGTCCCTATTTTAAGAGGAATAACAATTTAAAGAGAATAAAATAACATGTCACGTATTTGTCAATTAACTGGAAAAAAGGCTATGAAAGGAAACAACGTTTCATTTTCAAATGCTAAAACACCTCGTCAGTTTAAAGTAAATTTAAAAACTAAAAAGTTTTTTATCCCAGAAACTGGAGAGTGGGTTACACTTCGTGTATCAACTTCTGCAATTAAAAATATTAATAAAAAAGGAATTTACGCTTGCTTAAAAGACGCTGTAGAAAACGGCATTTTAGCTTAGTCTAAATTATAATATACCAACGAAAATGGCAAAAAAAGGAAATAGAATTCAAGTAATTTTAGAGTGCACAGAGCACAAAGACAGTGGTAAACATGGAACGTCTCGTTACATTACTACTAAAAACAAAAAAAATACTCCTGATCGTATTGAATTAAAAAAATACAACCCGATCTTGAAAAAAATGACAACTCATAAAGAGATTAAATAACCCATTAAAACTAAGATAAAATGGCAAAGAAGGTAGTTGCAACACTAAAAACTGGTAAAGGAAATAGCTTTACTAAAGTAATTAAAGTGATTAAGTCACCAAAAACTGGTGCTTATGCTTTTAGAGAGGAAATTGTTCAAAATGAACTAGTAGCTGATTATTTGAAAAAGTAATTTTACTGATATTATAACTATTTTAAAATTTCTTTCTTTTTAATAGGAAAGAAATTTTTTGTTTTTAAGAGAATTCTAATAAAAATGAATACATCAAAAATAATTTCATCCTCAATTATTGCAATCGCTCTAATTTTTATTGGAACAAAACTTAGTTCTGCGTGGCAAACAACCCACGTATCCTACAATAATATAGGTGTAACCGGTTTAGGTACTCAAAACTTTGATTCTGATTTGATGGTTTGGAACGCAACGTTTTCTAGAAATGCAGAAACCCTGGCTGAAGCAAATGCATTAATTAAAAATGATATTGACGATGTGAAATCTTTTTTAAAGAAAAATGGAATTCCAGAAAATGAAATGTCGTTTACATCGCTAAAAATTAACAAAAACTATAAACAGTTATATAACAACGAAGGCAACCCATCTGGAACCATCTTTGAAGGCTACAATCTTCTTCAAGAAGTTACAATCGAATCTAAAAACATAAACGCAGTAGAAAAGTCTATAAGAGAAATTGGTGATTTAATTGAAAAAGGAATTGAGTTCACAGCTAACGAACCAGATTATTATTATACTAAACTAGCTGATTTAAAATTAGAATTGTTAAAAAAGGCTACGCAGGATGCTCTGAAACGCGCTCAAACAGTTGCTGAAAATGCAAATAGTAGTATAGGTAATTTAAAAGGTGCTGAAATGGGAGTTTTTCAAATAACAGGGCAAAACACAAACGAAGACTATTCTTGGGGTGGCTCTTTCAATACAAAAGCTAAACATAAAACGGCAAGCATAACCGTTAAACTTTCATTTGAATTATAATAATATGGGTTTATTTGATAAGTTATTTGGCAAAAAAGAAAAAGAAAGTTTAAACGAAGGTTTATCAAAAACAAAAGAAAGTTTTTTCGGTAAATTAGCTAAAGCTGTTGCAGGAAAATCAACTGTTGATGCTGATGTGTTAGATAACTTAGAAGAAGTATTAATTACAGGTGATGTAGGAGTTAATACAACTTTAAAAATCATTAAACGCATTGAAGAAAGAGTAGCTGCAAATAAATACGTTGGCACAAATGAATTAAATCAACTTTTAAAAGAAGAAGTTGCTGCCTTACTAACAGAAAATAATTCAACTGACGCAACTTCTTTTGAAATTCCAAAATTACCGCCTTTACCTAATGGAGATAAAACGCCTTATGTTATTATGGTTGTAGGTGTAAATGGCGTAGGAAAAACAACAACCATTGGTAAATTAGCTCATCAGTTTAAAAAAGCTGGTTACAGTGTGGTATTAGGCGCATCAGACACCTTTAGAGCTGCTGCTGTTGAACAATTAACGATTTGGAGTCAACGTGTAGGTGTTGATATTGTAAGTCAAGGAATGAATGCAGATCCTGCGAGTGTTGCCTTTGATACCTTAAGCAGTGCTAAAGCAAAACAAGCAGATGTTGTCATTATAGATACAGCTGGACGTTTACACAATAAAATAAATTTAATGAACGAACTCACCAAAATAAAAATGGTGATGAAAAAAGTAATACCTGATGCACCACATGATGTGTTATTAGTTTTAGATGCGAGCACAGGACAAAATGCCATTGAACAATGCAGACAATTCACCGCTGCAACAGATGTAACAGCTTTAGCATTAACAAAATTAGACGGCACAGCGAAAGGTGGCGTCGTTATTGGTATTTCAGACGAATTTAAAATTCCAGTTAAATACATTGGAGTTGGCGAAAAGATGGATGATTTACAAGTGTTTAATCGCCACGAATTTGTTGATAGTTTATTTAGCAACGAATAAACTAATAAGTGTTTTTAAAATAGAAATTACCTCTACTCTATTTCTAAAAAAAATCTAAAAACATTATCATCAATTTTTTTCTTAATTGAGTTCGCTCTATTTGAAGAATAGAGGAATTTTATCTTTCATCAAATTATATTTCAGCTAAGCCAACATGTTTCGTTCAACATTACTAAATTGTAAAGTAAAGTTATTGGTAAGATTATATTCTGCCTATACTCCGACTCATTTAGGCTATTCACCGAATATTTTATTTTGAGGATAATTTTTAGCTTAAGTTTGTAAAAAATATAAATTATATGAAAATTTTAAAATTAAAAAAACATTTAATCTACTTTGTAGTATTAAATATAATGATGTTAAAACTATCATCACAATCATTGTGTAGCGCTTATGCAACGCCTTCTCAAAGTGTGATTTGCTCGGGACAATCAACTACTTTGACAGCAAGTATGCTCAGCACTCCTGTTGTTACAACATACTCAACTGTCGGTAGTACGTCTTGGACGCACCTTCTGGCGTTACAACTGTTACTGTTTTAGTTGTAGCTGGTGGAGGTGCTGGTGGTTATGATGGCGGCGGCGGCGGCGGTGGCGGCGGCGTTATCTACAATACAAGTTTTGCTGTTACACCAGGATCAAGTTACCCTATTACTATTGGAGCAGGTGGTGCCTCTTCAGGTAATTATGCTTTTAACGGATTAGTAGGTTCTAATTCTGTATTTGGAACTTTAACAGCTATTGGAGGTGATGGTGGTTATAATAACCACGCACAGCAGCAAATAGGAGTTGGTAATGGCAGAACTGGTGGTTCTGGAGGAGGACAAGGAGCTCCTGATGGAACTATTTCAGGTCCTGGTTACGGAACTTTAGGTCAGGGATATAATGGTGGTGCAAGCGTTTTTAATGTTAGCGGAGGCGGAGGCGGAGGTGCTGGAGCTGTTGGAGCTAATGCTACTGCAAGTTTTCCCGGTGATGGTGGGATTGGCTTTTCATCTAACATTTCAGGAACTGCAACTTATTACGGTGGCGGTGGAGGCGGCGGTTCATGGGGAACTAGTAACAGAGGATTAGGTGGTTTAGGTGGGGGTGGAAACGGTGGCTGTGGAAGTGCTCCTATAAATGGATCTGCTGCTACGCCAGGAACTGGTGGTGGTGGTGGTGGAAGTGGTTATGGTGGTAGCGTTTCTGGAGCTGGTGGTTCTGGTATTGTCATTATTAAATATCAAGGGCCTGCTCTTGGCGGTGTAACTTACAGTTGGTCAAATGGTGCTACAACATCAAGTATTGTTGTTTCTCCAACAGTTAATACAACCTATTCAGTGGTTGCAACGTCTACAACAGGATGTTCAGCATCAGCAGTAAGTTTAGTTTCAGTGAATGCAAGTCCAATCGTTTCAGTAAATAGTGGCTCTATTTGTAGTGGTAAATCATTTACTATGTCTGCAACTGGAGCAACATCGTATACTTATTCAGGAGGAACTACAATAGTAAGTCCAACATCTAACACTTCTTACACTGTAACAGGGAGCAATGCATTAGGCTGTTCTAACACAGCCATTGCAACTGTAACAGTTAACGCTAACCCAACGGTAGCCGTTAATTCAGGATCTATTTGTAATGGAACATCGTTCACGATGAATCCGACAGGCGCATCCACGTATGTGTATACAGGAGGTTCTGCCATTGTTAGTCCGAGCTCAAATTCATCTTATACCGTAACAGGTACCAGTGCGTTAGGATGTACAAACACCGCAGTAAGTTCAGTAGTTGTAAATTCAACTCCGTTAGTAACAGTATCAAGTGGTTCAATTTGTAATGGCTCATCTTATACAATGATCCCAGGAGGAGCGAGTACATATGTTTATTCAAGTGGAGGATCATTAGTAAGTCCCACAACTAATACAAGTTATACTGTAACAGGAAC
>JBILCJ010000029.1:0-15812 GCA_044353195.1 Bacteroidia bacterium
GAAAGGAGTGCTCTATAAATATGTAATTGCAGAGTTTATTTACCGTTATTGGTTAAATGATTTTGTTTTTGAAAAAGATACAGTATTTTACTTTTTAAATGATATGTATGCTTATTTGTTTTATTTGTTTTTTGATTTTGCAGGTTATTCCGCCTTAGCTTGTGGTTTTTCTAAAATGATTGGAATTACTTTGCCATTTAATTTTAATAAACCGTTTTTAGCAGTTAATCCACCCGAATTTTGGCAACGATGGCATGCATCACTAACCAATTGGCTAACTGATTATGTTTTTAAACCAACCTACAAATGGTTGAGTGGTTTTCAAAAATTAAAAAAGTATCCTATTACAAAACAAAATTTAGCCATTTTTTTAACCTTATTTATTATGGGTTGTTGGAACGGTTTTGAGCCACAATATATTTATAGTGGTTTAATATATGCGCTATACAGTATTATTCATAACATCTATACCATTGAGTGCAGAAAAAAGCAAAAAGATGTTATATTTGGGACAATTGGAATAAAATATACACGTTATATTTCTTTATTTTTATTATTTAATTTCACTGCATTTGCACTTTATGTATTTAGCGGCAGGTGTTTATAAATTTACTATCCTATGCAATATGATTTTATTCTTAATGATTTTGTAAATGTATCATTAAACAACCATGAACCCTTCATTGTAGGTACTGACAAAACTTTATCATTTAATGAGGTACATGAAAATTTTAATAAGCTAAAAACGTTATTTAAAAGTTTAGAATACGATAAAAACAAACCAATCATTATTTATGGCGAGAAACAGGCTAATTTCCCTGTTGCTATTCTTGTCATGTTGCATCTTAATATACCTTATGTAAGTATCGATGCTATATTTCCTGAAAATCGAATAAAGTCTATTCAAGAAACTACAAATGCCTGCGGATTTATTAACTTAACAAACAACGAACTAAATTTAGATTGTACTATTTTTATTGATAAAGAATTTAATCTAATTAAAAACAATGAAAATTCAGCAGCTAAAGAAATAGATTTAAGCGTTGAAAACTTGAGCTACGTATTATCTACATCTGGCAGTACAGGTGTACCAAAAGGAGTTAAGATCACACGAAAATCTCTCAATAATTTTTTAGAATGGTACCTGACTTGGCCAATTTTGATAAAAGATAACGTATACATGAATCAAGCCACATTTAGCTTTGATGTATATTGGTGCGATTTTTTTGGTGCATTCCATTTTGGTTCGCTACTTGTGTTAAATGATTTAAAGATATTAAAAACACCAGATTTGTTTTTAGAGCGATTTAAAAATAATTTAGCAACAACACTATTTTGCACACCTTCGTTTATAAATATGTACTTAACATTGCCATCATTCAATCAATCTAATTATCCAAGTTTTAAACATATTTGTCTAATTGGGGAAGATTTGCCATCAGTTACAGTAAAAAAAATACGAAAATCATTTCCTGATTTAAAAATTATAAATTCATACGGGCCAACAGAAACAACTTGTGTAATTACCTATATAGAAATAACTGATGATATTTTAAGTAGTAATAAAAGTTTACCAATTGGCTATTGCAAACCGGATAGCGAAATTATTATTGATAATCAAAATAACGATCCAAGTGTTGAAGGAGAGATAATTATTGGTGGCGATAATGTATCAATTGGATATTGTAACAGAGAAGATTTAAATCAAGAAAAGTATTTTATTTTTAATGGAAAACGTGCTTATAGAACTGGTGACTTAGGTTATTTTAAAGAAAATGTTCTTTATTTTACAGGTAGGATTGATAATCAAATAAAGCTAAATGGTTATCGTATTGAACTAGATGAAATAACCAACGTATTATTAAAATATCCCGAAATATCCAATGCAGCTGTTATTCCATTAAAAGCTGGTAATGTGGTAAAAAAAATTGTAGCTTATGTATCATTTAAAATCACTATCGATTTTGATGTAAATGATGTTCTTAAAGAATATTTACAAGAGTATATTCCAGTATACATGGTGCCATCTGAAATTATATTACTTGATGAATTACCGCTGAATACAAATTACAAAACGGATAAAAAAATGTTGTTAGATTTATATTTAAATAGATAGTCTTATTGTCCAAACTTAAATCCATATATCACCAGTTTGGTTTCAATATACCATTACTCATTGCATTTTTTTTGCCTTTTGGTATTAATTATGCTGTTTTTATTCTCATATGGTCAATTTGTTTTTTTTTATTTGATGATGTAAAAAATAGTTTCAACTCTATTTTTAACAACAAATGGAGTTTACATGTGGTAGGCTATTTTTTTTCAGAAAATAAATCAGAAGCACTTTCTGCAATTGAAATTAAATTGTGTTTTTTAGCTTTTCCAATTTTGTTTTTCGGGTCCCATTTTAGTCATACACATATCAAAAAAATAGTCATTTCATTTGTATCGGGTTGTCTGTTAGTTTCTTTTATGTGCATTTTCAGGGCTTTTTACCTTTACTTTTTCAATGATACGAATGCCTTTTTTTATTCCGATTTTTCCTATTTTATGCATCCAAGTTATATGGCTATGTATTTAGTGTTTGCTTTATTAATAGTGATGTTATTTTATAAAAAATGGTTGGCTCATCTTCAATTTTTGTATGTTAAATTAGGATTTATAACGATTATATTTATAGTGACTATATTCTTGTGTTCATCAAAAATGGGGCTACTTACAGCATTTATATTGTTACCAACTACATTCAGTGTTTTATTATTTAACAGTGGTTTTAAAAAAACTATTATTGGTTTAGTTATAGCATCCATAGTTTTAGTACCGGTAACTTATAAATTATTTCCAATTCCTTTTAATCGTTTTCAAACAGCAATTAACGTCACAAAATCTTCTCAAACTATTGATAAAACTGATGCTGAAAGTACAGCGGTTCGTATTTTAATTTGGAAAGAATCTATTAAATTAATTAAGAATAAGTTTTGGTTTGGAACAACGGCAGGTGATGTTAATGATAAATTAATTGAATCTTACGAAAAAGAAGGTTTAACTGGTGCTTTGACTAAAAAGTTAAATGCCCATAATCAATTTTTACAAACTTTTATTGGAACTGGTTTTATTGGTTTTGTGTTACTTATTTTGATGACAGTTTTTTTAATTGTTTATAGTTTTATTAAAAAAAACTATATTCTTATGTTATTTAGTATACTCATTTCACTTAATTTTATGGTTGAATCCATGCTGCAAACTCAGGCTGGATTCACCTTTTTTACCTTTTTCTTATGCCTCATTTTAAAGTATAATTTAAAAGAAGTTTCTGAATATAAAAATATAACAAAATAAGTATGATTCCTTTCTCGCCACCACGTATAGATGATAAAATAATTGAAGAAGTAACAGCTGCCTTAAAATCAGGATGGATTACAACTGGTCCACGTACAAAATTGTTCGAAAAAAAAATAACAGAATACTGTGGAAATAAATCAACGTTATGCTTGAATTCAGCAACAGCTGGTTTAGAAATTATGTTACGTTGGTTTGGAGTAGGGCCTGGCGATGAAGTTATTTTACCAGCGTATACTTATTCAGCTACTGCTAATGTTATCATTCATTGTGGAGCAATACCTGTTTTTGTAGATGTAAATTCCAATGATTTTAATATTAATGTGTCTAATATTGAAAAATCAATTACATCAAAAACAAAAGTGATTATGCCTGTTGATTTTGCTGGATATCCTTGTGATTATAATGAAATTAATGCATTGGTAATTAAACATAAAGAAATGTTTAAACCAACTACAGAAAATCAAAAAAAATTAGGACGTGTTTTAGTTTTGTCTGATTCTGCTCATTCATTTGGAGCAACCTATCAAGGAAAAAAATGCGGTTCATTAACAGATGTTTCCGTTTTTTCGTTTCATGCTGTCAAAAACTTAACTACAGCTGAAGGTGGTGCGGTTGCTTTAAATTTGCCTGAACCATTTGATAATAATGAGATTTACACCTATTTATGCATGTATACATTACATGGTCAAAATAAAGATGCTTTAGCAAAAACACAAAAAGGAAATTGGAAATACGATATTATTGAAGCGGGGTATAAATGTAACATGACGGATTTGTCGGCAGCGATTGGTTTAATTGAACTTGAACGTTATGATAATGACACTCAAATTAAACGGAAAGAAATATTTGAAACCTATGATAAGGCATTCTCAAACGATAGCAGATTTCAAATTCCAATGCATGTTACTGATATAAAAAATGGTTGTTATCATTTATATCCATTGCGAATTAATAATATTACTGAGCAACAACGTGATGCTATTATGAAAGAAATTTTTGATTGTGATGTATCTGTTAATGTTCATTTTATGCCTGTTCCATCCACAACTTACTATAAAAATTTGGGTTACGACATGAAAAATTATCCAGTTACTTATGACAATTTTAGTCGAGAAATATCATTACCCATTTATTATAATCTAAGTCCTGAAAATAGTCAAACAGTTATTCAAGCTGTTATTCAATCCGTTGATAAAGTATTGTGTTAAAACGTTTGTTTGATATTTTTTGTTCAATGATTGGAATTACATTGCTAGCTCCACTATTTTTATTGATTTGTTTATTACAGATTATAAGTGCGGGCTTTCCAATATTTTATATTCAAAAGCGAGTAGGAAAGAATAGCACTAATTTCAATTTGTATAAATTTCGAACTATGAGGAAGGATTCTGATAAACTAGGATTATTAACTGTTGGAGGAAGAGATCCGAGGGTTACACGGTTGGGCTATTACTTGAGAAAATATAAAATAGATGAATTGCCTCAACTTTTCAATGTATTACTTGGTACAATGAGTTTAGTAGGCCCACGTCCTGAAGTGAGGAAATACGTTGATTTATATACAAAAGAACAACTAACTATTTTGAATATTAAACCCGGAATTACAGATTATGCATCACTGCAATTTTTTAATGAGAATGACTTATTAGCCCAATCTTCATCGCCAGAAGAGACCTATATACAAGAAATTATGCCTATTAAACTAGCATTAAATTTAAAATATATTGAAGAACAAAGTTTTTTCATCGATATAAGAATAATGGTTAAAACTGTCTTAAAAATTGTAAAATAATCTCATTATTTTTTAATGATTGCTTATATTTATCGTCACTAAACAAACTTAAAAATGAAAAATTTATCATTTATTATAAATGGAATATTAGCAGTTGCCGTTGCAATTTTATTTTATCAGGTTCATTCATTAAAAAATTCTGGTGATGTTTCATTACAAAATGAAGTTGAGAATAAAAATCCAATTATAGTAACAAGTGCCTCTAATTTAGCTGACGCTAAAATAGCTTACATCAATACAGATAGTATTAATGAGCATTATGCCTATATTGCTGATTTTACAAAAGTTTTAAAATCGAAGAAGAGTGTGATTGAAAGTCAAATGCAAACGTTAACAACAAGATTTCAAAAAGATTATGAATCGTTTCAACAATCTGCTCAAGCGGGTATTGCTTCTGAAGCAGACTTAATGAAGCAAAAGACAAATTTAGAAAGACAACAACAAGATATCGCTAATAAAGAACTTCAAATGCAAAACTTAGGTATTGAATTAGAAGAAAAGAATATTGAATTGAATAAAAACGTAAAAGATTTTTTAGCAAAGTATAACAATGGGAAGTTTGATTATGTGTTGTCTTATTCTGATATGATGCCTACTATTTTGTTAGTAAATCCGAAATTAGATATCACTAACGATATTTTAAAGGGTATAAATCAAGAGTATAAAAACAAGAAAAATAAAAAATAATGGAAACGAAAAAGCCTTTGTTTGATAAAATAATGGATGTTCATCATTTCCATGAAACTTTTAAAATTGGAAATGCAAATGAGCCAACACTTATTGATGAGAAAGATTATACGTTGCGTTATAATTTAATTAAAGAAGAAAACGACGAGTACTTAGAAGCTTGTAAAAATGGTGATTTAGTTGAAATCGCTGATGCAATTGGTGATCAATTGTATATTCTGTTTGGAACAATATGTAAACATGGTTTACAACATAAGATTGAAGAAGTATTTAACGAGATTCAACAAAGTAATCTTAGTAAATTAGATGAAAATGGAAATCCAATTTTTAGAGAAGATGGGAAAATCCTAAAAAGTAATCTGTATTTTCGACCAAATATCAAATCTATTTTAGATAAATAGGGAATTAGTTAAGTTTGTAAATAACTCCTTCTAAATACCTCCAGCTTTTTATTTTAGCATGAATCTCGAAACCATTTTCTTCGAATATGCTCCGGAATAGTGGATTTAAATACACGCAATAAACACAACGCGGATGTTCTTTTACACTTACTTTTATATTTGTTATCACATCTTGAAGTATTAGTTTTCCGAATGGGTTAAAAAAATAAAAAACGTCAGCATCGTTTGGTATCTTATATTTTGTAGCGTCTTCAAATTCGAATCTAAATTGGCTGTCAAGATTCTTTTTTTTATAAAGAACCTCGTTATTTTTCGCATCGTCAATAAGTTCTTTTGCAATGTCAACACCAATTAACTTTTTAAACCCACAGTCTTCAGCCACGAATAGAGCTCTCCCTTTTCCGCAACCATAATCAATCAATGTTTTATTTTTTAACTCTTGTGGTAATAAATTAAAAACTTTAAATAAAATATAATAACTAGCACCTTGATAATGGTGATTTTCAATTGATGTTTTTCCAGCTAAGGTTAAATTATTTAAATTAACAATGGATAATGTTTTTATGTTAAATGATTTCTCATATGTATTTTCATATGACAATAATTTGAAGGTATTTAACGGACCTCTCAGCCAAATCGAACGAAAAAAATAATAGCTATATTGAAGTAGTTTCATAATAACAAAAATAGGATTTTTTTAAATACCACTATTCACATTATAGTGCCAACAACTTGTAGTTTGATAATAGATTTTTTTTGATTTATAATTGTATCTTTCGAATACAGAACTCAACTATGGAAATAGATTTAGCTGCCGAAAAGAAAGAGATTTTAAGTAGGTACAAAAATTTAATAAACGCATGCAAACGTCGCTTAGAACCAGGCGATAAGGAAATTATACGAAAAGCATTTGAAGTATCAGTCAATGCTCATAAAGAAATGCGCCGAAAATCAGGCGAACCCTATATTTACCATCCAATTGCAGTGGCTCAAATTTGTGCAGAAGAAATTGGATTAGGAACCACAGCCATTGTTTGTGCATTATTGCACGATACGGTTGAAGACACCGATATTACGCTTGATGATATTAAAGGAATGTTTGGTGATAAAGTTTGTCAAATTATTGATGGACTAACAAAAATTTCGGGAGTATTTGATCAAACCTCTTCTGTACAAGCTGAAAACTTTAGAAAAATGTTGTTGACTTTATCTGAAGATGTAAGAGTAATTCTGATTAAGTTAGCTGATAGATTGCATAACATGCGCACGCTTGATCACATGAAGCGTGATAAACAAATGAAGATTGCTGGCGAAACTTTATACTTATATGCTCCATTAGCTCATCGTTTAGGTTTAAATTCAGTGAAATCTGAGCTAGAGGATCTAGGCCTAAAATACACGGATGAAGACTGGTTTAATACGGTTACTCAAAAGTTAGCAGAAACAGAACCTGTTCGAAAAAAGTTTATTAAAAACTTTATCGATCCAATAAATGATATTCTAAAAGAACAAGGATTTAAGTTTAAAATATTTGGTCGACCTAAATCTATTTATTCTATTTTTAATAAAATTAAGAATAAGGGCGTCCCCTTCGAAGAAATTTATGATTTATTTGCCATAAGAATTGTCATTAATTCAACAATGGAAAAGGAAAAATCTGATTGTTGGAAGATATATTCAATCATTACGGATTTTTATCATCCAAATCCGGATCGTTTGCGTGATTGGATTTCTACGCCGAAAAGTAATGGGTATGAAAGTTTACATACAACCGTTATGGGACCTGAAGGAAAGTGGGTAGAAGTTCAAATTCGTACCACAAGAATGGATGAATTAGCTGAAATGGGTTATGCGGCTCATTGGAAATACAAAGAAGCTGCGATTGAAAAAGAAAATAATTTGGAAATTTGGTTGCGTCGCATTAGAGAAATGTTAGACAATCCTGATCCTAACGCACTTGAATTTATTGACGATTTTAAACTTAATTTATTTGCAGATGAAATTTTTGTTTTTACACCAAAGGGCGAAATGAAAAATTTACCTTCGACTGCAACTGCTTTAGATTTTGCTTTTGAGATTCATACCAAAGTTGGAGAACAATGTATTGGCGCTAAAGTAAATCATAAACTGGTTCCATTAAGTTATCAATTAAAGAGTGGTGAACAAGTTGAAATATTAACCTCTTCAAAACAAACTCCAAAAGATGATTGGATTAATTTTGTAGTTACAGCTCGTGCTAAATCCAAAATAAAGAATGCATTAAAAGAAAATAGAAGACGAATTGCGGAAGATGGAAAAGCTATTTTAGAAAAGAAATTTTTAAAGTTTAAATTAGATTATACTTTAAATCATATCAACGAATTTATGTCTTTTTTAAAATTATCCTCACTAGCTGAGCTCTATTATAGAGTAGCTTTAGGAAACGTTGATATAAAAGAGTTAAAAGAATTTGTAGAACACAAAGCAGATCCTGATAAGCATAAACCGCGAAAAAAAGATAATAATATTGATGAATTAGTTACCAATGTTAGAGGTAGTTCAGATATGCTTGTGATTGGTGATGACATGCAAAAGTTAGATTATAAATTATCAACCTGTTGTTCTCCAATTCCTGGTGATGATGTATTTGGATTTGTTTCTGCTAACGATGGTATTTTAATTCATCGCGTGAATTGTCCTAGTGCTATAAAATTACTTTCAAATTATGCCTTTAGAGTTGTTAAAGCAAAGTGGAATAATGACCATTTAATTTCTTTTTTAGCAGGAATTAAAATTATGGGAACAGATGAAATTGGATTAGTAAATAATGTAACTAAAGTTATTTCAAGCCAGTTAAATATAAATATGCGCTCCATAAAATTTGACACAGAAGACGGTATATTTGAAGGCACTATAATGGTTTATGTTCATGATGCCAAACATTTAAATCATCTGATAGAAATTATGAAAAAAGTAAAAGGAGTTACAAATGTGATTCGAATTGATAATAATTAAAATAATAGGATGACAAACGAAACAAAAGAAGCCGTTGTGAAAATATTAACGGACTATCTCGAACAAAACAAACATCGAAAAACATCTGAGCGCTTTGCGATACTTAATGAGATTTATTCTCACGAAGGCCACTTCGATATTGAAGGGTTGTATGTGATGATGAAAAATAAAAAGTACCGTGTAAGTAGAGCAACTCTCTATAATAATATTGAATTGTTATTAGACGCTGGTTTAGTAACAAAACATCAATTCGGGAAAAACATTGCTCAATTTGAAAAAGCTTATAAATTTAAACAACATGATCACATGATTTGTAGTGATTGTGAGAAAGTATTTGAATTTTGTGACCCTCGAATTATGCAAATTCAAAAAATGGCAGAAGATATGCTAAATTTCGACGTATTCCATCACTCTCTTAATTTCTTCGCTAAATGCAGAACCTTAAAAGAAACTGGAGCTTGTGAGCATCATAAAACTAAAGCAAAAAAAACAAATTAACACACTTGTATCTATTTCATTTTGATAGGTAAATGTCTTAATGAAAACACCTTATATTGTTCAAAAATCAATGAATTGTTAATTTGTTATTTCAATATTAATTAAAGGTTAATTGTAAATTTGATGACTTTCAATATTATTAAAAAGCACTACTTAAAATGAATAAAGCAGACGTATTATTAGGCCTTCAATGGGGCGATGAAGGAAAAGGGAAAATTGTTGATGTATTAACTCCTAAATACGACATCATTGCTCGTTTTCAAGGTGGGCCAAATGCTGGTCATACTTTAGAGTTTAATGGAATTAAACACGTTTTACATACGATACCAAGCGGTATTTTTCATCCAACAGCTTTAAATGTTGTTGGTAATGGTGTAGTGATTGATCCTGTTATTTTTAAAAAAGAAATAGATGCTTTAGTTGGAATGGGTGTTGATGTCAGTAAAAAATTAGTCATTAGTAAACGTGCTCATTTAATTTTACCAACTCATCGTTTAATAGATGCTGCAAGTGAAGCAGCAAAAGGAAAAGATAAAATTGGTTCAACCTTAAAAGGTATTGGTCCAACTTATATGGACAAAACAGGTCGTAATGGTTTACGTATAGGAGATATTGAAAGTCCTAATTTTAAAGATAAGTATAACGCTTTAGTTGAAAAACATAAGCAAATATTAGAATTCCATAAATTTGAATATAACCTTTCTGAATTAGAGCCAGCTTGGTTTGCAGCCATAGAAGAATTAAAAAACTTAACATTTATTGATAGCGAACACTTTATCAATGATGCAATTAAAAAAGGTAAAAAAATATTAGCAGAAGGGGCACAGGGTTCTTTATTAGATATCGATTTTGGATCTTATCCATTTGTAACATCATCAAACACAATCTGTGCTGGTGCTTGTAACGGACTTGGAATTGCTCCAAATCGTATAGGAAATGTTATCGGGATTTTTAAAGCTTATTGTACACGAGTGGGTAGTGGACCTTTTCCAACAGAATTGGAAAATGAAGTAGGAGAGAAGATGCGTCAAATTGGTCGTGAATTCGGTGCAACGACTGGTCGTCCGCGCCGTTGTGGCTGGTTAGATATTCCTGCCTTAAAATACGCTATCGCAATTAATGGTGTAACAGAATTAATGATGATGAAAGCTGATATTTTATCTGATTTTGAAACCTTGGAAATTTGTACACATTATATGCATAAAGGTGAAAAAATTGATTATTTGCCATATAGCATTGACCCAAGTGATGTTACTCCTGTATACGAAACAGTAAAAGGTTGGAACGTAGATTTAACAAAAATGACTCAGAAAAGTGAATTACCAAAAGAATTAATTGATTATATCCAATACATTGAGAAATTAGTTGAAGTGCCTATTAGCATTACTTCTATTGGACCAGATAGAACTCAAACAATTTTTATGTAAAAAAAAAATGGTTGTTTGGTAGAAGTGTTTGGTTGTTTGAAATTATAACTATAAATTTAAACTCTAGATATAATCAAATAACTAGTAATCATAATTTAAATAACTATTACCTTGAAGCCTAGAGTTCTATTAGAAAATAAACAATTAGAAGTTACTCTTACTCGTCTTTGCTATCAATTAATAGAAGTTCATAATGATTTCAGTAATTCTGTTATCATTGGTTTGCAACCGAGAGGTATATTTTTAGCTCGTCGATTACAGGTTTTACTTGAAAAAATTTTAAAAACAAACATTCATTGTGGTGATTTAGATATTACATTTTACCGTGATGATTTTCGGAAAAAAGAATTAAAGCCAAATAAAACAAACATTGATTTTATCATTGAAGATAAAAATGTTATTTTGGTTGATGATGTCTTATTTACTGGAAGAACCATTAGAGCTGGATTAGACGCCATGTTGGCATTTGGAAGACCTAATGACGTTGAATTACTTGTTTTGGTTGATAGACGATTTAGTCGACATGTTCCAATACAGGCAAAATATACTGGCTTAATAATTGATTCCATACAATCACAAAATGTAAAAGTGGAATGGAAAGAGAGTGATGGAAAAGATTGTGTAACACTGATTGATAAATAAAATGAGACCTACTAAAAAAGATTATCCTGACTATTTTGAAAAATACCTTCAGTTAATTGAAGAAGGTGATGTGATTTCTGCTTTAAAAATTAACCATCAGTCTGTTTTAGATTTTATTGAAGAAATTCCTCGCTTGAAGCAAAATTATTTTTATGATGATGGTAAATGGACAGTTAAACAAGTGATTAATCATATTGTTGATACGGAACGAATTTTGGGTTATAGAGCCTTACGATTTGCAAGAGGAGATAATCAACAGCCATTAAGTTTCGATGAAAATTTGTATGCTAAAAACGCAAATTTAAGTAATACTAATATGCAAATGTTAGTTGATGAATTTGATTCAATCAGATTGTCTAATATCTTATTATTTAAACAGTTATCTGATAAAGAGTTACTATTAAAAGGTAAGATTGGATTAGGTGAAGTTTCTGTTTTAGCATTAGGTTATTTTATGTGCGGACATGCTCAGCATCACGTTAATATTATTAAAGAACGATATTTATAAGTAAAATATGAGTCAATTAAGCGTTAATCATTTATTAGGAATTAAAGATATCACGAAACAGGATATTGAATTAATATTAGATACCGCTAAAAATTTTAAAGAAGTCATAAATAGACCAATCAAAAAAGTTCCATCCTTGAGAGATGTAACCATTGCTAATTTATTTTTTGAAAATTCTACTCGAACACGTTTATCTTTTGAATTAGCTCAAAAGCGTTTGAGTGCAGACACCATCAATTTTTCAGCATCTTCTTCATCTGTAAAAAAAGGAGAAACATTAACTGACACGGTAAATAATATTCTTGCCATGAAAGTGGATATGATTGTGATGAGGCATTCAAGTCCTGGTGCAGCAGTATATTTGTCAAATAAAGTGAAAGCAAAAATCATCAATGCTGGTGATGGTGCTCACGAACATCCTACCCAAGCGTTATTAGATGCTTACTCATTACAAGAAAAATTAGGCGATTTAAAAGGAAAGAAAATTGCCATTATTGGTGATATTCTTCATTCAAGAGTAGCACTATCAAATATTTTTTGTTTACAAAAATTAGGTGCTCAAGTTAAAGTATGTGGACCAAAAACATTGATTCCTAAGTATGTTGAAAGTTTAGGTGTAACTGTTGAGTTGGATTTAAGAAAAACATTAGAGTGGTGCGATGCCGCCAATATGCTGCGTATTCAATTAGAACGCCAAGATATTAAATTTTTCCCTTCAATTAGAGAATACACGATGTTGTATGGATTAGATAAAACGATGTTAGATTCTCTTTCTAAAAAAATTGTCATCATGCATCCAGGACCTATTAATCGTGGTGTTGAAATTACAAGTGAAGTGGCAGATGGTAGACAATCTATTATTTTAGATCAAGTAGAAAACGGTGTTGCTGTTCGTATGGCAGCCATGTTTTTATTAGCAGGTAAATAGTTTAATACTTAAAGGCATAAAAAAAACCTTTGCTGCAAAGCAAAGGTTTTTTATTTTTTTGCAAATAGATAATTATACGCGACTTACATTAACTGCATTAAGACCTTTTTTACCATCTTGAATATCGTAAGTTACTTGATCGTTTTCTTGAATTTCGTGAATTAATCCTGTTGCGTGAACGAATATTTCTTGTCCGTTATCGTCTTTAATAAATCCGAAACCTTTAGCTTCGTTAAAAAATTTTACTGTTCCTTTGTTCATGTTGTTGTTTGTTTTGTGTTTACCAATAGGCAAACGGGTTTACTTATTTTATTATAATTCGTTAAGAAAAGTGTAAAAATATTAGAATTGTAAAGAATATTACAAAACAGATTGAGATACAATCTTCTTAAGAAGTCCTCAAAGGTAATCAATATTTCCGTATATACTAATTGTTTGGTGTAATAAAAAAATCCCATCAATAATTTGATGGGATTTTTAAATTTAAAAGTATGAATTATACTATGCTTTTACAGAAGCTCTAATAATATTTAAAGCGCCACCAGCTTTAAACCACTCAATTTGTTGAGCATTATAGCTGTGATTTACTTTAAATTCTTCTTTACTTCCATCTGCATGATTTAATGTAATTGTTAATTGAACACCTGGTGCAAAGGTTGTTAAACCACTGATATCAATACTATCATCTTCTTTAATTTTATCGTAATCAGCTGTATTTGCAAATGTAATACCTAACATACCTTGTTTTTTCAAGTTTGTTTCGTGGATACGAGCAAATGATTTTACTAATACTACTTTTACACCTAAATGACGAGGTTCCATTGCAGCGTGCTCACGAGATGAACCTTCACCATAATTTTCATCACCTACTACAATAGAGGAAATGTTATTTGCTTTATACGCACGTTGTACAACTGGTACGCCAGCATATTCGCCTGTTAATTGATTTTTAACTGAATCTGTTTTTTCGTTAAACGCATTTACAGCACCAATTAACATGTTATTAGAAATATTATCTAAATGCCCACGGAACTTTAACCAAGGACCAGCCATTGAAATATGGTCAGTGGTACATTTTCCTTTAGCTTTAATTAATAATTTTAAGCCTTTAAAATCAACGCCAGTCCAAGCTGCAAATGGATCTAATAATTGTAAACGTTTAGAAGTTGGTTCTACTAAAACTTGAACTTTACTTCCGTCTGCTGCTGGTGCTTGATATCCTGCATCTTCAACTGCAAATCCTTTAGTTGGTAACTCATCACCATTAGGAGCGTCTAATTTTACCTGTTCGCCTTTTTCGTTTGTTAATGTATCAGTTAATGGGTTAAATCCTAAATCACCTGCAATAGCTAGTGCAGTAACAATTTCTGGAGATGCCACAAATGCATACGTATTTGGATTACCATCAGCTCGTTTAGCAAAGTTACGGTTGAAAGAGTGAACGATAGTGTTTTTCTCTTGTTTTTCGGCACCTACACGATCCCACATTCCAATACAAGGTCCGCAAGCATTTGTAAATACGGTTGCTCCAACTTCTGCAAACACATCTAAGAAACCATCGCGCTCAATCGTATAACGAATTTGTTCTGAACCCGGATTAATCATAAAGTCTCCTTTAGATTTTAAACCTTTTGCAGATACTTGTTTTGCTAGTGATACAGCGCGCGCAATATCTTCGTAAGAAGAGTTAGTACATGAACCTATTAAACCAGCTTCCACTTTCATTGGCCAGCCATTTTTTTCAGCCGCCGCTTTTAATTGAGAAATTGGAGTTGCTAAATCTGGCGTAAATGGACCATTAACGTAAGGTTCTAATTCAGATAAATTAATTTCGATAACTTCATCAAAATACTTTGAAGGATTTGCATACACTTCAGCATCACCTGTTAAATGTTCTTTAATACCATCAGCTAAAGCAGCAACATCAGCACGGCCAGTTGCTTTTAAATAACGGCTCATGCTTTCATCGTAACCAAAAGTTGAAGTGGTTGCACCAATTTCTGCACCCATGTTACAAATAGTTCCTTTTCCAGTACAAGATAAGCTTACAGCACCTTCACCAAAATATTCAACTACTTTATCCGTTCCACCTTTTACAGTAAGAATACCAGCCACTTTTAAAATAACATCTTTTGCACTTGCCCAACCGTTTAATTTACCAGTTAATTTAATACCAATTAATTTAGGCATTTTTAATTCCCAAGGTAAACCTGCCATTACATCGCAAGCATCAGCTCCACCAACACCAATGGCAATCATACCCAAACCACCAGCGTTTACTGTGTGAGAATCGGTACCAATCATCATTCCACCAGGGAAAGCATAATTTTCTAAAACAATTTGGTGAATAATACCTGCACCTGGTTTCCAGAAACCAATGCCGTATTTATTTGATACAGAAGCTAAGAAATTAAATACTTCTTCGCTTTCTGTTTTTGCTCTGCTTAAATCATCATTGGCACCAACTTTTGCTTGAATTAAATGGTCGCAATGAACTGATGAAGGAACTGCCACTGTAGGGCGACCAGCTTGCATAAACTGTAAGAACGCCATTTGAGCTGTAGCATCTTGCATAGCAACTCTATCTGGATTA
>JBILCJ010000182.1:0-4529 GCA_044353195.1 Bacteroidia bacterium
TCATCAAATTCATATTCTTCGCGAACATCAATTAATTGAAAATCTTTTTTATCGTTAATTAATTGTTTGAGTTCGGCTGATGTTATTTCTTTCATATAATTGTTTCTATAAATAATTAAAATATTTTTCCTTTTGTTCCTTCTGGCATATAATTAAAGAACGTATCTCCACGCAATCCAATGCGCAAAGTTTCTAAAGGTATAACATCGTCAACACTAATATTTCCTACGTTCACGTTTGCACCAAATAAATTAATAAAATAGACTTGTTGAGATTTTTGAGGTGTTTCCCAAATAATATCTTCTACTTTAATTTTATTTGTAATGCGTGTAATGAGCATTGAGTGAGCACTTCCATTTTTATGAAAAATACCAACCGTCCCACTTTCTCTTGCTTCTGCAATGACTTTAAATGAACCTGCTTCTAATTCAGCTTTCATCATGCTTACCCATTTTGCTGGATGAATAATAATGCCTTCTTCTTTAGAACCAACTTCTGATAAAACAGTGAAATTCTTTGAAAGTGTTCTGATGTAATTACATTTGCTATCGTGCGCCATTTCAATACTTCCGTCAGAAACTTCAGCAGCATCTAATCCGAATGAATCAATAAATTTTTGATAGTCGTCAAATTTACCTCTTGCTACACATGCTTCAAAAAAGGTACCACCTAAATAGGTTTTTATTCCTGCTTTTTTATACAGTTTTACCTTTTCTTTTACATTTTTTGAAACCACAGATGTTCCAAATCCTAATTTCACAAAGTCTACATAATCAGCATAGCTTTCTACAAAGTCTTCTGCTTGTCTAAGCGAAATACCCTTATCCATAACCATTGTAATACCGCTATGTCTTGGTTTTGATGTTCTTTCTGGTAAAAACGGAAGTGTTAGATTATAGTTTGACATATATTTTAATAATTAATTATTTTTTAAATGATTGTATAAGGTTCATTACAGCGTTATCTGTTTCTAATATTGGTAAGTATTCTAATAATTCAGAATGTTTATCGTAATCTAATTGCAGGGCATGTTCTAAAAAAGTTAAGCCATCTTGTTTTCTTCCAAGTTCCATTTGTAGTCCGCTCATTCTATAAATTAGCTCAGGTGTATTTGGAAATTTTTTTATTCCTTCAGCCAAAACTTTTTCGCAATCTTTATAATATTCAGCGTCGTATAATAATTTGGCGTAATCAATATAAACATCAAATTCATTATAATTTAATTCAATAACTCTTAAATAAGCTGCTGCGGCTTCTTCTAAAAAACCTAATTTATGTTGAACTTCGGCAAATACATACCAATATTCGGGCATATGTGGGTTAATTTCTATTGCTTTTTTTATGTAATGAATACTTTCTGTTATTCTATTTTGATAATCTAATACAATACCAACTCCGAGCCAAGCATCTGCGGCAGCTGGATCTAATTTAATAGCTCTATTGTAATTAACTAATGCTTCATCGTATTGTGTTAAGTTTTCATAACATTCGCCTATGTAATAATACGTATTAGCATCAGGTTCTTCGTGTTTAAATGTTTCTTTGTAAACAGCGATGGCTTCCAAGTATTTTTCTTGCTGCGCTAAAGAGTTTGCTTTATTAAAATACGCAGATGAAAAATTGTCTTTGATGGCAATGGCATAATCATAAGCATCAACTGCTTTTTCATAAAGTCCTAATCGGTTGTAGCTAATGCCTAAATTAAACCATGCATAATAACTGTATGGGTTTTCATCAATGTAACTTTCATAAAAGGTAATAGCTTCTTCGCTTTTACCAGTCAGTTCAAAGCAAAGAGAAAGTTCATTTAACGCAATTTCATTTTCAGAATTTATTTTTATCGCTTTTTTTAAATAGTAAAGGGCGTCTGCCGCTTTTTCATCATTTAAAAATTCAACACCAATTGCCACATACACTTCATCTTTAAATTCAGATAAGGGTAAGGCAAACTTAAAATTTTCTATGGCCTGTTCACTTAATCCAATCTGGCTGTAAATATATCCACGAGTCATGTATAACTCGCTATTTGAACTTTCTACCTCTTCAATGTCGTTTAATAAAAGTAATGCATCACGTGTATTATGTTGAGAAGATAAATATTGTGCTTTTTTAATTTTAAGTGAACTGTTATATGGATATTGGTTAGTGGCATAATCGATAGCTTTTTTGGCTAGTTCCAAATTAAACCATTGCATGTAATATTCAATAATTTCTTCTAATTCGTCGGCATCGAAAAATTGAGACGTATTTGAAGCAATCATTTCTTCAAACCGTTTTAAACTATTTTCAAAATCTTCGTTAGAAAGACCTTCTCCTTCAAATTCACTCATTCTTGTTGACTATTTCTTTTTTACAAATTTAACTTTAAAAACCTAAAATCAGACACTAATTTTGAACATTCATATGGTATTTTGTAGAAAAGTTTATGGTTATTTTCTTTTGTGTTATGGTATATTTGCTATCGTAATTTGTTAAAAAATTGAATTGTGAGTTTAATAAAAAGTATTTCGGGCATTAGAGGAACAATTGGAGGTCGTCCTGGCGACGGATTGAGTCCTTTAGACATCGTAAAATTTGCCACAGCTTATGGCACATGGATTAAGCAAACCTATGGTTCTAAAAAACCACGTATTGTTATAGGAAGAGACGCAAGGCTTTCGGGTGAAATGGTAAATAACATTGTGTGTGGAACTCTGGTTGGATTAGGAATTGAAGTCATAGATGTTGGCCTAAGCACAACGCCAACTGTTGAAATTGCTGTCACCGAATTACATACCGATGGTGGAATTATTTTAACAGCAAGTCATAATCCAAAGCAATGGAATGCCTTGAAATTATTGAACAATAAAGGTGAATTTATTTCGGATAGCGAAGGTAAATTTATTTTAGAATTAGCTGAGAAAGAAGATTTTAATTATGCCGATGTAAATGATTTAGGTGTGTATAGCCAACGTCATGATTTGATTACATTACACATTCAAAAAGTATTAGCATTACCTTATGTGGATGTTGATGCCATAAAGAAAGCCAATTTTAAAGTTGTAGTTGATGCAGTTAATTCAACTGGTGGTTTTGTTATTCCTCAATTATTGGAGGCATTAGGAGTTCAAACTATTCATAAAATACACTGTGATGCAACAGGCCATTTTGCTCATAATCCAGAGCCTTTGCCCGAACATTTAAGAGATTTGTCGCAAGAAGTTGTAAAAACAAATGCTGATTTAGGAATTAGTGTGGATCCTGATGTTGACCGTTTAGCTTTAGTTTGCGAAGATGGTGAAATGTTTGGCGAAGAATACACATTAGTTGCTGTTGCAGATGCTGTTTTACAATACCATAAAGGTGGAAACACCGTTTCAAATTTATCATCAACACGTGCTTTGCGCGATGTTACCGAAAAAATGGGCGGTTCTTATTCAGCAAGTGCTGTAGGAGAAGTGAATGTGGTTAATATGATGAAAGAAACCAACGCAATTATTGGTGGAGAAGGAAATGGTGGTGTTATTTTACCCGAAATACATTATGGAAGAGATGCCTTAGTTGGTGTGGCTATATTCTTAACACATTTAGCAAAGTATGGCAAAACAACGTCTATGCTTCGTCAATCTTATCCAAATTATTTCATTTCTAAAAATAAAATTGAGTTAACGCCACAAATTGATGTTGATAAGGTTTTAGAAAGCATACATGCTAAATACAAAAATCAACCAGTGAATACAATTGATGGTGTAAAAATAGAGTTTGATAAAGAATGGGTTCACCTGAGAAAATCAAACACTGAACCAATTATTCGTATTTACAGCGAAAGCCAAAGTTTGAGCACGGCTGATACCTTAGCAAAAAAAATAATCGAAGACATTAAAGAAATTATAAAGTAATTTCAAATACAAAACATAGAAAATATATATCCATTAAAAAATATAAATTAGAATGAAAGTTTATTTAGATAACGCAGCAACAACACGATTAGACGAAAAAGTATTTGACACCATGGTTCCATTTATGAAAGAAGAGTATGGCAATCCATCATCTATTCATGCGTTTGGACGTAAAACACGTTCAGCCATTGAAGGTGCTCGAAAATCAGTTGCTAAATTACTAAACGTGAGTCCTGCTGAAATATTTTTTACGTCTGGTGGAACAGAAGCAGATAATATGGCTATCAACCAAACCATTGATTCGCTTGGCATTACACACGCTATCACAAGTAAAATTGAGCATCACGCTGTTGAGCATACTTTACAAATGTTAGAAAAAGCTGGTAAAGTAAAATTAAGTTGGGTAAACGTTGATGATAAAGGAAATGTAGATTTAAATCATTTAGATGAATTATTAAAAACCAACGAACGCAGTTTAGTTTCGTTGATGCACGCCAATAACGAAATTGGAACCTTGTTGCCATTAGAAAGAGTAGGGGAGATTTGTGAAAAATACGATGCTATTTTTCATAGCGATACAGTGCAAACGATGGGGCATTACCCAATGGATTTACAAAAAATAAATGTACATTTTATTACCTGTGCAGCTCA
>JBILCJ010000164.1:0-5283 GCA_044353195.1 Bacteroidia bacterium
TGATGGAGATTCAACTAGTAAAATTTTTGAATATAAAACTCCAAAAGCGCTTTTTGGTGAAAGTCAAAAAACTGTAAATATATTATTTAGAATATATTTAATTGTGTATGGTGTATTTGATAAAATCATTCACTTTTTAGATCAAGATGCTTATAAAGTTAAAACATTTCCTAATTGGTTTATGACATTTGTTTCAATGTATGGATTAGGTTTTCAGCTTTTAATTATTTCAATGATGTTAACATTTAATTTAATAGAATACATAATCCCATTTTTTATCTTGTACAGCGTATTTATTTTTATTTTAATTGGAATTAGGAAAGTTAAGTTTAAAAATTAAAGCAAAAAAAAAGGCTCAAACTTAGTTTGGGCCTTTTTTTTATACTAGTTAAATACTAGTGCTTTTTTCCACCTTTAGTAGCTTCAGCAGCTTTAGCTAAAGAATCAGCAGTAGCAGTAGCTTTTGCTAAAGAATCAGCAGTAGCAGCAGCAGCAGCTTCCATTTCAGCAACTTTTGCTAAAGAATCAGCAGCAACTTGATTAGCAGCAGCGATAGAATCTTCTTGAGCTTTAGCTTTAGCAGCTAATTCTTCTTTAGAAGGACCACAAGATACAAATGCAACTGACAATGCAGCTACAGCAACGATTGATAATACTTTTTTCATTTTTTAAGTTTTGTTAAGGTTTATTAATACGATGGCAAAATTACATGTTTTTTTGAATTAACGTTAAAAAAAGAGAAAATATTTTTTTATTTTTTAACAATCACATTGTTAATAGCTTTAAAAAGCCTATAAAACGTACATTTGCACCATGATTTACAAACTATTTTTAAGACCATTTCTTTTTAGAATTAGCCCTGAAAAAGCTCATTATTTAACGTTTGACTTGTTAAAAATGGCAATAGGACATGCTTTTGGTCGATTTTTTGCTAACCGTTTATATAACTTTAAAAACCAAAAACTAAAAAAACAGTTATTTGGCTTAACTTTTGAAAACCCAGTTGGTTTAGCTGCGGGTTTAGATAAAAATGCCACTCATTTTAATGAATTATCATGTCTTGGTTTTGGATTTATTGAAATTGGGACATTAACACCCAAACCGCAACCAGGAAACGATAAGCCTCGATTATTTAGATTGCCAAAGGATAATGCACTAATAAATAGAATGGGATTTAATAATATCGGGGTTGACGAAGCCGTTGTTCGATTAAAAAACAGGAAAACAAAAACGATTATTGGAGGAAACATCGGAAAGAATAAGCTTACCTCAAATGAGGATGCTATTAAAGATTATGAATATTGTTTTCTAGCATTATTTGATGTAGTTGATTATTTCGTTGTCAATGTTAGTTCTCCAAATACCCCAAATTTGAGAGATTTACAAGATAAGGAACCATTAACTCATCTATTAAACCATTTACAAAACATCAATAATGCTAAGTTAAAACGAAAACCTATTTTATTGAAAATTGCACCCGATTTAACGAATTCACAGTTAGACGATATCATTGAAATTGTATCTGCCACAAAAATTGATGGAATTATTGCAACAAATACCACTCTTGCACGTGAGCCTTTAAGTTATCCTAAAGAATTTATTGAAAATATTGGTATGGGAGGATTAAGCGGTAAACCATTAGCAAAGAGAAGTACAGAAGTGATTGCTTATTTAAAGACAAAATCTAAAAATGCTTTTCCTGTTATTGGAGTAGGAGGTATTCACTCTGTTAAAGATGCCATGGAAAAATTAGATGCTGGTGCAGACTTATTGCAATTATATACTGGTTTTGTGTATGAAGGTCCATCATTAATAAAAAAAATTAATAAAGCAATCTTATTAAGAAAATGAAAATAGTAGAATGTCCGCGCGATGCCATGCAAGGTATCAAAGAGTTTATACCAAGTAATATAAAAGCAACTTATATCAATTCTTTATTGAAGGTTGGTTTTGACACCATTGATTTTGGTAGCTTTGTTTCACCTAAAGCGATTCCTCAATTAGTTGATACAGGAGAGGTGTTAAATCAATTAAATTTATCAACTACCAAAAGTAAGTTACTGGCTATTGTTGCAAATCAAAGAGGAGCGCAAGATGCATGTCATTTTCAAGAAATAAATTATTTAGGTTTTCCATTTTCAATTTCTGAAACCTTTCAGCAACGCAATGCTAATTCGAGTATTACTGAGTCACTTGTTAGAGTAGAGGAAATACAAAATTTATGTTTAAAGCATAATAAAGAGTTGGTTGTTTATATTTCAATGGCATTTGGAAATCCTTATGGCGATATTTGGAATAGTGATATTGTTATTAATTGGACTAAAAAATTGAGTGATTTAGGAATAAAAATAATTGCCCTGTCTGATACAATCGGTGTTTCAAATCCTGAGAATATCAATTATTTGTTTTCGAATATTATACCGGAATTTAAAAATGTAGAAATTGGAGCTCACTTACATTCCACAAAAGAAAAAGCGTCTGAAAAAATTCATGCTGCCTATACAAGTGGTTGTAAGCGATTTGATGTTGCTATTCATGGTTTTGGTGGTTGTCCAATGGCAGCAGATGATTTGACCGGGAATTTAGCCACTGAAGATTTGGAAGGATACTTTTTAAAAAATAATATTAATCTAAATCTTAATATTGAATTCTTAAGAGAGTCTTATGAATCTAGTTGGACTATTTTTAATAAATACCATTAATTCCAAGTATCTAAAAATTGTTCGGTAACTTTATAAACATTTTCAAGTTCTTGTTTTGTAATACAATAAGGAGGAATAAAGTATAATATATTTCCTAAAGGTCGAACAATAATGTTATTCTCAAGAAAGAAAGTCGTTATGTTTTCTGATGCATTATTGAGATAATGAGTATGATCAGGTGTTTTTAATTCTAATGCTAAAATAGTTCCTAAGCAACGTATATCTATTAGTTTTAGATTCATTTTATGTTTCTTAACAAACTCTAAGTGTAAATTAGAAATCAATAAAATCTGTTTCCAAGTTTCAACCTGTTCCATTAAATCTAAACTAGCTAAAGCTGCTGAACAAGATGTAGGATTGGCTGTGTAGCTATGTCCATGAAAAAACGTTTTAGTTTTATCATCGCTCACACACGAATCATAAATAAACTGTGCGCAACTTGTTACGCCCATTGGCATATATCCTCCAGTTAATCCTTTCGATAAACAAATAATATCAGCTTTATGAGTTAAATAATCATTTGCAAAAAACTTACCCGTTCTTCCAAAGCCAGTCATTACTTCGTCGGCAATAGTTATGATATTATTTTTATGGCAGATTGAAATCAATTCATCTAAATAGGTTGCATCATACATCATCATTCCAGCTGCACCTTGCACTAACGGTTCAAATATAAAACCGGCGATATCATTATGATTTGTAAACCATAATTGAAGAGTTTCTTTGAGTTGTATGATATTTTCACTTGTAGGAATTGGTATGTGAATGACATCAAACAATAAATTTTCAAATGCATTATTAAAAACATTTCGCGCGCCAACACTCATTCCTCCAAACGTGTCTCCATGGTAAGCATTTTCAAAAGCAATGAATTTTTTTTTCGATTGACCGTTATTATGCCAATACTGTAAAGTCATTTTAAGTGCCACTTCTACTGCTGTTGAGCCGTTATCTGAGTAAAATATTTTCGACTGATTGTTTGGTAAATGCTCAATCAAACGTTTTGCTAATTCTACAGCAGGAGCGTGCGTAAATGAACTAAAAATGGCATGCTCTAATTGAAATAATTGATCTGAAACTTTTTGAGAAATATAAGGATGACAATGTCCATGTAAATTAACCCACCAAGATGAAATTCCATCTAACAATTTGTTTCCATTTTCATCAATAAAAAAAGCACCTTCACCTCTTACTAGTTCAATTGGTAAATCAGCATATTTAAGATGTGTAAATGGATGCCAAACATATTGTTGGTCGTTATTTCGAACGTCTGACAAAATATTAAATTGAAGCTAAAGCTTGTAAAACATTTTCTTCCACACGTTTTGACAAATTATCAGTTGGGTGTTTAATAAATTTATCTCCAGTAACTTTTTCGTAAAGTTCAATGTAACGCTCTGAAATTTCTTGAATCCAAGCATCACTCATTTCTGGTATTTGCTGACCATCTTTTCCTTGAAATCCATTTTCAATTAACCAGCGGCGGACAAATTCTTTACTCAATTGTTTTTGCTCCTCATTTTTATCTTGTCTTTCTTGATAACCTTCTAAATAAAAATAACGTGAAGAATCTGGTGTGTGTATTTCGTCCATCAAGTAAATTTTACCATCAAACAATCCAAATTCATATTTTGTATCAACTAAAATAAGTCCCATACTTTCAGCAATTTCTTGTCCGCGAGCGTATAATTTTCTAGTATAATTTTCTAATTGAATATAGTGTTCTTCATTAACGATGCCCTGTTTTAATATTTCTTCACGACTAATATCTTCATCATGACCAACAGAGGCTTTTGTTGTAGGAGTAATTATTGCTTCTGGTAATTTATCATTTTCTTTTAACCCTTCTGGTAAAATGACACCGCATAAAGTACGAATACCGCTATTATAGGTTCTAGCAGCGTGACCAGCTAAATATCCTCTAATGACCATTTCAACTTTAAATGGTTCACACATTTTTCCGATTGTTACAACTGGATCTGGAGAATTTAAAACCCAATTAGGAACAATGTCTTTTGTTGCATTTAAAAATTTAGCGGCAATTTGATTTAAAACTTGTCCTTTATATGGAATTCCTTTAGGTAATACAACATCAAACGCACTGATACGATCACTTGCAATCATTACTAATACATCCTTACTAATTGTATAAACATCTCTTACTTTTCCTTTATAAAATTTAGTTTGATTTGGAAAATTAAACGTTGTGCTTGTTAAAGATTGAGTGTTCATTATATTTTTTTTTCAAAGATACTAAAATTGAAATTAATTTTAAATGATTACTCTATTTATGTTCAGAAACAATTAATTCATTTTCAATATTTTTCAGTTTCAATGATTCATGCGCTTGATTGGCATAATAATACAACCACATATAGGCCATAAACCCTCCGAAAGTGTAATTACCTTGCCTAATCAATTGAAGTAAAATAACTACTAGAACAGCATTTGAAATTAACCAAATATTGATTGATTCTGAATCTTTTTCAGTATCTGTATTTCGTTTTACGTAATTATTTTTGATAAATAGGAAAATAAAAATAAGTCCAAAAAGTCCTGTTTCTGAGATAATACGTAATAA
>JBILCJ010000025.1:0-17095 GCA_044353195.1 Bacteroidia bacterium
TTTGCTTTTCTGCTTTCTTTAAATCGTCTGCACTTATAGTTTCAGCTTGCTCGTCCAGTGCTTTCACGCCAACTAAAAATAATTCTTCACACTGAGTTTGTGTACTTGCATGTCTTATGGCAATTTCCGCAATCCATTTGTAAGGTGCAGGAATGCCTTTTAAATTAAATTTTGGTTTTATCTTAACTTGTTTCTTTTTTTCTGTTCTCATGTTTTAGTTTTTATGTCACTCTAATTTATCCAATTTTACTCCACGAACTTTTACTTTGTGCTTGTGTAGCTAATTGCCTTACTAATAATTGATTTTCGGGCAGTGTTAACTGTTCATCTTCAATTAAAATAGTTTGTGCTGTAGAGCGCGCTAATTGTAATAGTTGTCCATCATGAACTAAATCTGCAATTTTAAAATCGAGCACACCACTTTGTTGTGTACCATCTAAATCTCCCGGCCCACGCAATCTTAAATCTACTTCACTAATTTCAAATCCATCATTTGATCTTACCATCGTTTCCATGCGGAGTTTGCTATCTGCCCCTAATTTGTAAGACGTCATTAACACACAATACGATTGGTCGGCTCCTCTACCAACTCGTCCACGCAATTGATGGAGTTGTGCTAAACCAAATCGTTCGGCACTTTCAATAACCATCACACTTGCATTTGGAATATTTACACCCACTTCAATCACCGTTGTAGCAACCATGATTTGTGTTTGTTTATTAATAAACCGCTGCATTTCAAATTCTTTTTCTTGTGGTTTGAGTTTGCCATGAACAATACTAATTTGATATTGAGGTGGTTTAAAATCATCTACCAAACAATCATAACCATGTTGTAAGTTTTGAAAATCAAGTTTTTCACTTTCTTGTATTAATGGATAAACCACATAAACTTGTCGGCCTAGTGCAATTTGTTCTTTCATGAAACCAATTAAACGTAAGCGTTGGCTTTCCATAAAATGCATCGTGGTTATTGGTTTTCTGCCTGGCGGCAATTCATCAATAATAGATGTGTCTAAATCACCGTAAAGTGTCATGGCCAGCGTGCGCGGAATAGGTGTTGCAGTCATAATTAATACGTGTGGAGGTTGCACATTTTTTTTATGCATCTTTCCACGTTGCGCTACACCAAACCGATGTTGCTCATCAATTACAACCAAACCTAAATTTTTAAAAACAACGGTATCTTCAATCAATGCATGGGTGCCAATCAATATATGAATTTCTCCAGTTTCTAATGATTGATGTAGTACCCGTCGTTCTTTGGTTTTAGAAGAGCCTGTGAGTAATGCAACATGTAAGTGTAATGGTTTTACTAATTCTGATATGGTTTCAAAATGTTGTTTTGCTAATATTTCTGTAGGCGCCATTAAACAAGCTTGAAAGCCATTATCGATGGCTAACAACATGCTTAATAAAGCTACTAACGTTTTCCCACTTCCCACATCGCCTTGCACTAATCGGCTCATTTGCTTACCCGAACCCATGTCAACGCGTATTTCTTTAACCACTCTTTTTTGTGCATTGGTTAATTCAAAAGGTAGGTGGTCTTTATAAAAAGAATTAAATACATCGCCAACTTTATTAAACACAAAACCTCTGATGGCTTCATGCCTAAGTGTATTTGAGCGTAGTAATTTTAATTGATTGTAAAATAGTTCTTCAAATTTTAAACGGTATTTCGCTTTTTCTAAAAGTTCTTTCGAATCCGGAAAATGAATTTGTTTTAAAGCATGGTATTTAGAAATAAAATTAAAGTCGGATATAATACTTGGTGTAAGTGTTTCAGGAATGATGTGTTCGTTGAGTTGCTGATTTAAAACCCTCTGTGCTTTTCTAATTCCGTCGCTATCTAAACTTTTGTTTTTTAATTTTTCGGTACTATGATATACCGCTTGAAAAGCCGATTGTTGCTTTATAATTTCCTCAGAAACTATTTCAATATCGGGATGAGATATATTAAACTTGTAATTAAACTGTGTTGCTTTTCCGTATACAATATATTCTGTTTGAAGTTTTAATTTTTCTGACATCCATTTATGTCCTTGAAACCAAACTAATTCAATAACGCCTGTTCTATCTCTAAATTTGACAACTAACCGTTTGCTGCGTTTATCGCCAAAGGTTTCCATGCTTTCAATAAATCCTTTCAGTTGGTATGAGGCTCCATCTTCATTCACTTCGTTGATGTTATAAAACTTTGTTTTATCAACGTATCGAAATGGATAATGCGTCATTAAATCTTTATATGAAAAGATATGCAGTTCTTTTTGTAAACCCTCGGCACGTAAAGGACCTATACCTTTGAGGTATCCAATGGGAGTGTCTAGAAAAGAATGTAATTGACTCATTTACTACAAAAATACTATTTGATTTTTGTTAATACAATTCCAATGTATGTATGCTAACATATAAAAATCTAGTTTATTTTTATGCTGTGAAATACCTCTACATATTTTTTTTAATCTTTAGTGCTTCGGTAACTCATGCTCAATTTTTAGATTCTATAAAATCGGCTACTAAAAAAAAGCCAAGTATAGATATTCGTTTAGAATCTCGGCATTCTTTTTTGAGAAATGAGTTGGTAAAGGTAAGTGGTGTTCGATTAGGCTTAGTATTTCAAAAAAAATTAAAAGCAGGAATAGGCTATAGTTGGTTAGATTCTGGCGTAAGTGATAAATTAGAAATCACAAATGAAATGGGCAATAAAGAAATTGTCAGTAATTACCTAAAGTTTGGCTATGTTGCGTTTTATACCGATTTTGTTTTTCATAAAACAAAGCATTGGCAGCTCAGTGTGCCTTTGCAGTTAGGCACAGGGCTTGCTTGGTTTGAGCATTTGGATAATAAAACGAAGGTTCAGTCCGAAAAACATTTTCTGTTGCTATACGAACCTGGGATTTCCGTGCAATTTAAATTGACTCAATGGTTTGGTCTTGGCTCAGACATAGGATATCGTTTTACTTTGAAGAACACCGATAAAATCGGCGAAAAACTAAATTCTCCGACCTATGCATTTAAACTCTTACTCTGGTTTGACCAACTTTTTTACGTGATAATGCCTCAGCATAATCTCACAAAAAGATTTGGCCCTGCTGAATGGTAGATTTTAGAATTGAAAATAAATAAAGGGTTGCATTTCACCACTCATGAGCTGATAAATGCAGATAATGTATATTACAGACACGAGGCCCATTATAGGCAAGGGAAGTTCTGCAAATCGTGTCCGATAGTTTTCTTTGATTCGCTCTGGAATCCAATGAATAAGATATCCTATAAGAATGACTAAAAATACAACCCAATAGCCTTTTATAACATCAATTATAAGATTTCCTCCAAAATGATTTGCCAATCTGTCAAATAGTGTACTAACGGTTTCCAAACTATTACTTCTGAAAAATACTCGTGTGAAACTAATAAAAGTTAATGTTACCATTACTAAAATTCCTTTTACGAGGAAAGATTGTGTGTTTTTAAACGGGGAATAGCGCTGCCATAGCTTATGTACAATTAAACCTAAGCCATTTAAGCCTCCCCAGATGATAAATAGCCACGAACTGCCATGCCAAAAACCACCAAGTAACATCGTTACTAATAAATTAATGTTCGTGTTGATGCTTTGTTTGATTTTTGGAACTGAGAGAGCAAGAATAACTAGTAATAACGCTGTAAAGAGAAGAACATACAACAGCCATATCTTTCCAGTCAGTAAAACGAGTACAAATGATAAAAATGTTATGCATAGGTAGGATCCAATGCTTCCTTTTTTATTTCCGCCGAGTGGGATGTATAAATAATCTTTGAGCCAAGTTGAAAGAGAGATATGCCAGCGTTTCCAAAACTCACTCACGTCTTGTGCTTTGTAAGGTGATTTGAAGTTTGTTTTTAGTCTATAACCTAATAGTAAGGCAATGCCAATAGCTATATCTGTATACCCACTAAAATCTGCGTAAATCTGCAGTGAGTACCCAAAAATACCAAAGACGGTTTCTATACCTGAATAATAATTTGGGTTGTCAAAAATTCTATCAATAAAATTAATAGCAATATAATCGGCCATCATTTTTTTGGCAAGACCGTTTAATATCCAAAAAATAGCTAAACCAAATTCTTTCCTTTTTAAATTATAGGGCTCGTAAATTTGGTATAAAAATTCATTTGCTTTGACAATTGGCCCCGCTACAAGATGAGGGAAGAAGCAAACAAAAAATCCGTAATCAAAAATAGAGTTTACAGGAGTTACTTTTCTCCTATACATATCGATTGTGTAAGAAATGGATTGAAATGTAAAAAATGAAACGCCCACAGGTAAAATTAATTTATCCACAGGGTCTTTTGTTCCTAGGTAAGTATTACTAAACTGAGAAAAGTAGTTGAAAAAAGTCATGTCTGTTCCCGCTAGTTGATTGATGCTCTCTGTAAAAAAGTAGGCATACTTGAAATAACAGAGTAGGGTTAGATTTAAAATGAGACTTAAGCTGAGGTATATTTTTTTTCGGGCATCTGAGTTACTTTTATAAATTAGTTTCCCCCAATTGTAATCACTGCAAATGGTAAAAATCATGAGCAGTAAGAAAACACCACTCGTTTTGTAGTAAAAGAAAAAACTGATGAGTAGTAAATAAAAGGTACGCCATGTGTTTTTTTTGTAGACTAACGTATAGAGTGCTAGTACAATACCAAAGAACCCCCAAAAATAAAGTTGGGTAAATAAAATGGGTTCTCCTTTCGTATAAAGAAGATAAGGTTTTAAAAAGTCAATAATTGAATTTAGCATAATTCATACAATTAATAACGCGTTTATTTTATTTTCGTATTATATTGGTAACTCTTGTAAATAGCATCGAACATGAGGTTTGCTAGAAGTGTGTAACCTTTTCCATTGAAGTGAACTTTATCTTTGGCTGCAATCCCCGCTTTATACCATTTACTGATAGATTTATAACCACCCATCACTTCGTATAAATCATATACAGCGGCATGATGTTTCTCCATGAGTTCGAACATAGCTTCTTGTGCTTTTATGGGTCTTTTATTAGATGCTTTCCTTGTCATGTAATTATCTGTTACTGTTGTAAATAAAAATACACAGTTGGGAGATGCCAATTTTACTAATGTGATTAGGCTATCATAATTAGCCATGAATTGTTGTTTCGAAAAATTTGGCGCATGTGTATCGTTGACTCCCAACGAAAAAATAACTAAATCTGGAGGTAAACCTGATAGCTCATTGACAAATTCTTGACATTTTAAATATGAGGATGTGCTCGCTCCATTTACTCCAATGGAGGCATAGTAAAATCCTGGATTTGAATTTTCGATACTAAATCCACGTAACATAAAATCACGAATCAACGTATCTTTTTTGATCAGTTTAAAGTTTATAGAATCTACATATGATTCGAATATAAATTCGGTATAGCTTTTTGCTTTGAAATCTTTACGTGTAAAATATAAACCTTCTTGATTTATTATTGAAAATTCAAAGCTTGGGTTAAAGTTATGGTAAACCCTCAGCGAGTTAAATGTTTGGTGGTGGTTGTTTGGCAGTAATTTAAAACCGAAGGTGTTTTCTGTATCGTTTGTAATTCCAGCCATTCCAGCCATTCCGAGGTTATCACACATTTCTTTCGCCAAGGCATTTCGTTTCCGAATCCATGACCCAGTTGTAAATGATTTGAAAAACGAAGGACTATTTGTTTTAACTATTTTGAAAGGAAAAATGAACGTGCCGCCACCTTTAAAATTCCCAATGTTTTGAAAGCCATTCATTAAAACTTCTGTCCAAAAACCAGCTTGTATATGAGATCCTCCAAAATGAACAATGCTTACTTTGTTCCGCGCACCTGTTTTTAGTTCATCTATTTTTTTATAAAAATCGAGAAATTGTGCACTGTCTTTACTAAGATGAAGGACACTTGCTTGTTGATTTATGAATGGATAGGTTTGCCCGTTAACAGAAAGATTTGTTAGCAGCAGTGTTGTTAAGTAGCTTGAAAATAGAAATTTAAGTGATCGATTAGTTTTAATCATGTATTTAATGTGTCTTATTAAGTTGGATGTAATTGGAGTAATCATTAATAAGCGAGCTGTATAATAACACTGCTATTTTTCTGGCTCCACCTGCACTAAAATGAATATAATCTTTAGCGCCAATGCCTGCTTCAACCCAGCTCACCATACTATTTTTGCCCCCCATGCAATTGTATAAATCAAAGAATGCGCAATCGGTTTCAAACGCCGTTTTTTGTATGGCATCTCGTAAATCTTCTAATTGAGGATGTGTTTCATAAACGGTACCATTTTTTACACTCATGTCTGCTGGCCCGATAATTAATAGTGAGGCGTGAGGCGCTATTTTTTTAATGGTTAAGATTTGTGCTTTCAGGTATTTTCCATATTGTACAGCTTGTTCAGTAGTTGTGATATATGGCAATGTATTTCCTCCAAATTGAAGAATGATAAGTTTCGTGTTGAGGTATTCATAAAATTGTTGGAGTTGATTCAAATTTATTTGATTAAAGAAAGTTCCCGAACTTCCTCTTAATCCAATATTATCAATCATAATTCCTTTGTCTCCTTCTAAAGAAATACCATAAAAGTCAGGACTATCTTTGCCTTGGAATTTGAATTCTTGTAAAGATGCTTTTTGATTTAATTGATATTGTTTGACATTAAAATAACCTCCAGCCGATAAGGAATCGGTATTATTTAATACGCCATTTTCATAAAATTCAACCTGCGTTTTTGTTTTAGCACCACCATAAAATAATTTAATGGTATGATAGGCTGCTGCTTGAACACCGCCATTTTTACTTGTTGTCATTTTTACCCAAGCTGATTTATGATGTGTTGTATCTTGCAGTTCATTGTAATTTGAGAAGCGCGTGATATGAGCTAAAACACCATAGTTAGAGTGTTTCACACGCTTGTCTTTTCCTATGAAAACGGGATACCTATCCCAGTTTTCGCTCCACGATAATTTATTAATAACACTTGGTGCAACTGGCATAAATGAGATGAGTCCCGGGCCAGCACCGCCAAATTGCCCTTGTAGTCTCATGCGTAAATAATCAGTTATTCTATCACCTTCAATTTGAGAGTCGCCATAGTGTAGCACACGAATACTGCTTGTTTCGTTGGTTATATTTTGTAATGCATTAAAAAAATGGCTTAATGATTGTCGTGAGTCGTCTTTGTATTGGATGCTTGTATTTAATTGAACGAAGTTATTTTTAACAGTAAGTGAGATTGTGTCTTTATTTGTTTTAGCAGAGTGTTCGGCCCTATCTGCCAATGCGATGATGTTAGAAATATCTTTTTTTTGCGTTGGTTGAGATAAAAACAAAGAATGGAAGCTAGGGTATTTGATAGTTACGCGCTCAGTAATAGTTAAACCATTATCTGGTATGACTAAAGAAATGGCAATAAGTAATAAACTTATTGCTGCGATAAATCCTAATGTATGAATCGGCTTGTGCATAGTGTAAATAATCACCTACAAGGTGCGCAATTCTTTATGCTGAAATAGATAAGAAGTAAATTAGTTTTTCACAATAGTGATGTAAATAACCTTGAGCTTTCAGAGAACGATTTAGGGCTAAAATTTTCCAAAAAACGGTTGATTCTTTCTTAAAATTCAGTATTTTTACATCCCTTATTAAATTTTAAAATTATTTAAAAATGAATATATCTAAAAAAGACATTAATGCGTTAAATGCAGAGTTAAGCATTACTTTATCGCCAGCTGATTACGAAACGAAAGTTGAGAATGCGATTAAAAAAGTTCAGAAACAAGCAACATTACCTGGCTTTAGAGCTGGAAAAGTTCCTGTTGGTTTAATAAAAAAACAATACGGGAAAGGAATATTAGTTGAAGAAGTTAATAAAGTATTGAACTCTAGCCTTCAATCATATATTTTAGAAAATAACATCGAAATTCTTGGTAATCCTATGCCAAAGGAAGACAATGTGATTGATTTTGAAAATCAAAAAGAATGGACTTTTAATTATGAAGTTGGATTAAGCCCTCAATTTGAATTGGCACTTGATAAATCTCATACATTTGAATACAATACGGTTAAAATTGACGATGAGCTTGTAGACAAGTATTTAAAGGATGTTAAACGTAATTACGGAAAGCCTTCGAATCCAGAAGTAGCAACTGAAGTTGACGTTCTTTACATCGACATTGTTGAATTAGATTCAGACAATAATATTGTGGCAGGTGGAATTTTTAAATCAACAAGCATCGGCATTGATAGATTAAAAAATGAGGCAGCGAAAGCTAAATTAGTTGGCGCAACTAAGGAGTCAAAAATTATTATAAATGCAAATGAATTGTACGACTCTGCTGTTGACAAATCTATTTCTTTAGGTATTGATAAAGAAATGGCAGAAATGTTTAATTCTAATTTACAGTTAACGGTTCGCAATATCGCGCGCATGGAAGATGCTGAATTAAACCAAGAATTATTCGATCGTTTGTATGGTGCTGGTGTTATCAATTCAGAAGCTGAATTCAGAGATAAAATTAAAGCAGAATTAGCAATCATGTTTACTCAAGATACAGATCGTAAATTTGTGGAAGGGGTAGAAAAAACATTGGTTCAAAAATTAAACATCGCACTTCCAGATGATTTCTTAAAGCGTTGGTTAATGGCTGTTAATGAAAAACCCCTAACAAAAGAACAATTAGAAGCTGAGTATCCAGCTTATGCTACATCGATGAAGTGGAAATTAATTGAGAATAAAATCATTAAAGGAAATAATATTACAGTTGGCATTGATGAAGCGAAAGCAGAGGCTGGAAATTTTGTTCGCAGTCAGTATGCTCGTTACGGCCAAACTCCTGACGAAGCAGAAGTTGCAAAAATTGCAGATTCTATTTTAGCAAAGCAAGAAGAAGCTCAAAAAATATTTGAAGGAATCTATAGTAGAAAAGTATTAGACGTCTTGAAAACGAATTGTAGCTTAAACACTAAGGAAATAAGTTATAATGATTTTTTCGGAATATCAAATTAAGAAAGAATGATTCAAATCAATCCTCCCTATTTTAAAATAGGGAGGATTTTTTTTACCAAAAAATGAAGGAATCGTTATATTTTTAATTCAAACAAAACATATTTCTTAATATTAGCTTAACTTTAAACTTAACAATTACCTTTACTTTTGTTAATATTTATAAACTCTAAATTATGAATTCAGAGAACAGCGTTGTAAAAATACTCTTGGTAGATGATGAGCAAGATATTTTAGATTTTTTAAGTTATAATTTAAATAAAGAAGGATACCAAGTATTTACAGCTTTAAATGGAAGAGACGCTTTAAAAATTGCAAAAAAAGAAGTCCCACATTTAATTGTTTTAGATGTGATGATGCCTGATATGGATGGCATTGACACATGCCGAGAAATCAGATTAATTCCTAGCTTAAAAGATGTTATGATTACTTTTTTAAGTGCGAGAAATGAAGATTATTCTCAGATAGCTGGATTTGAAGTTGGTGCAGACGATTACATTACAAAGCCAATTAAGCCTCGTGTATTTACAAGTAGAATAAAAGCTTTATTAAGAAGATTTGCTCCTAATCAGAAGAAGGATGAACAAGTAAGTTTAGGGGATATTAGAATTGACAAGGAGAAACACGCTGTATATAAAGGAGAAGCAGAAATCACATTTCCTAAAAAAGAATTTAAATTATTAGTACTCTTAGCAAGTAAACCTGGCAAGGTATTTACAAGAGAATATATTTTAGAACAAGTGTGGGGTGATGAGGTTGTTGTAGGAGATAGAACAATTGATGTTCATATTAGAAAGCTACGTGAAAAGTTAGGCGATAATTACATAAAAACCATCAAAGGTATTGGTTACAAGTTTGAGTTTTAATCAACAGATATATAATCTTTACTGAAGTAAACTCCTCTCATTTCTTTTTCTAGCTGTAACACAATATCGTTCGCTAAACTACTTGCTCCAAATCTAAAATAGGTATTAGTTAGCCAAGCATTACCAAGTGTTTCGTGTAACATTACTAAATATTGAATGGCGCTTTTAGCGCTACTAATTCCTCCAGCTGGCTTCATGCCAACCATAATGCCTGTTTTGTAATAATAATCTTTAATGGCATCAAGCATCACTAATGTTACTGGCATTGTTGCTGCAACACCAATTTTACCTGTTGATGTTTTTATAAAGTCAGCTCCTGCATGCATAGCAATATCGCTGACTTTTCGAACATTATCAAGTGTTGAAATTTCGCCAGTTTCAAAAATTACCTTCAAACGAGCATGATGTTTTTTACATAGTTCTTTGATGCTTGCTATTTCATCAAATACAAAATTATAATTACCATTTAAAAATTGGCCTCGACTTATTACCATGTCAATTTCATCAGCCCCATGATCAAGCGCAAATTGTGTATCTAATAATTTAATTTGTAGCGTAGAGTTTCCACTTGGAAAAGCTGTGGATACAGAAGCTACTTTGACAGAACTGTTTTTTAATGCTTCTTTTGCAGTTTTTACAAAGGTTGGATACACGCAAACTGCGGCAGTGGTTGGTAAATTTGGTAAGGCATCGTGAGGATGAATGGCTTTATAGCACATTTGTTTTACTTTTCCATCAGTGTCTTTTCCTTCCAAAGTGGTTAAATCAATCATGCTTAGTGCTAATTTTAATGCATGAACTTTACTTTCTTTTTTTATGCTACGCGTATTAAATCGAGCTACGCGTTCTTCAATTCCAACTTGATCAATGGCTATCGTATTTTGAGTATTGTAAATCATAGACTAATTGCATTAAAACGTGTAATACACTCAAATATAAAATAAATTATTGTATTTTTATATCTTAATAGAACATAAATGGAGAAGTTTAACGTCTATTTTTTATAACTTATTTTTCATGTTTTCATTTTGCGATTCGATTACCAAAAAAAATGCATTTCGGCCCTATAAAAAATTATTTGGTAACTACTCTTTTTCTTGTTTTGATGAAATCCTAAGCATACCTGAAGATGACTGGAATAAGGCTATTAAAGACAATAATCCTTTTTTAAGTTATGTTTATCTAAGTTTAATTCATAAACAAAAAACCGATTCATTTCGATTCAGATATGTTATAGTTTACAATCGATTAAAGCCTATTGGCGTTGTCTATTTTCAAATTAATGATTTTTCAGCTGCCTTATTTGGTGAATTAATGTCTAATCAGATTTCAGATTTACAAGAGAAAAAAACATCCATCTTTCAAAAGTACATTAAACACAGTCAAAACGAAACCATCATGCGTTTGGTAACCTGTGGAAATAATTTTATTAGTGGCGAACATGGTTTTTATTTGAATGTGAATAGTAAAAAAACAACATTCAGAATTATTGAAGAAATCATCAATTGCGTTTCACGTGCCGAAAAATTGAGAGGTAAAATATCGGCTGTTCTTGTGAAAGATTTTTACGAAGAAGGTTTTGGCGATAAGGACTGTTGGTATTGCACGAAGTTTAAACACTTTAATGTGGAACCTAATATGATAATTGATTTACCATCAGGAGTTTCAAATTTTACGGAGTATTTACATTCTTTTTCCAAGAAATACCGGAATCGTGCAAAGGGTATTATTAAAGCCAGTTCGACGCTCACTAAAAAGCGTTTATCAGCTGAGGAAGTCTTAAAATACAATGAGTCACTTTACGATTTATATGTTCAAGTATTTACGCAAGCTAAGTTTAAATTAGTTCAACTTTCAAAAACATATTTTACTGACGTAATTAATACACATCCAAATTTATTTTACATTGATGCTTGGTTTTTAAATGATGTTATGGTATCGTTTGCAAGTGGCTTCAATTTAAACCACGAACTTGAAGCACATTATATAGGATTTGATTATAACCATAATAAAGAATTTGAATTATACCAAACTATCTTACATAGTTATATCGAAGAAGCTATTAGAATCAAAAAAACAAAAATCAATTTAGGAAGAACTGCTTCAGAAATAAAAACGACGGTTGGTGCGAAGCCCCATGAATTATTGTGTTATATTAAACCACAAAACGCCGTATCGAAATTAATATTGAAACCGTTTATGCAATTTTTGCAGCCAACAGATTGGATTCAGAGAAATCCATTTAAAGAATAAAAAAAAGCGAAACATATGTTTCGCTTTTTGTATAGTTTGAAAAAAAAGTAATTAGTGTTTAGATAAATAATCAGCAACACCATTATGATCTGCATTCATTCCATCTTTACCTTTACTCCAGTTTGCAGGACAAACTTCTCCGTTTTCTTCATTAAATTGTAAAGCATCCACAACTCGAATAGCTTCGTCAACGTTTCTTCCTAATGGTAAGTCATTGATTAATTGATGACGAACAATTCCTGCTTTATCAATTAAAAATAATCCTCTGTATGCAATCATGGGTCCCGTTGCAATTAAATCTCCATTATCATCTACATCATAATCTCCAAATAATGTGTCAAAGTTTAATGAAATAGTTTTTGTTGTATCTGCAACAATAGGGTAAGTGATTCCTTTAATTCCTCCCATTTTTTTCTCAACTTGCAACCAACCCCAGTGACTTTGCTCTGTATCAGTGCTACATGCAACAACCGCACAACCTCTGCTTTCAAAGTCTGCTAATCTTTCTTGAAACGCGTGAAGCTCTGTTGGACAAACAAACGTAAAGTCTTTTGGATAAAAGAAAAATACAACATGTTTTTTCCCAATGTATTGATCTAATGAGAAATTTTCAACGATTTCTCCTCCGTTTAAAACTGCTGCTGCAGTAAATGCTGGTGCTTTCTTTCCTACTAATGCCATTTTATTTTTTTATTTTAGTGATTTATAATTTAACTGTGCAAAATTATCATTTACTTTGTTTAAACCATTTAATTTTTAAATTGTTTAACAAATAATTAATAAAAATAGTTAAATTCATTTTCTCAAACCCATTTAAAAACCATAGTCATGCCAGCTACAATAGGACAAGCAGCCCCAAGTTTCACTTTATTCAATACTGAAAAAAAAGAAATCTCTTTAACGGATTATAAAGGAAAAAACGTTGTAATTTTATTTTTTCCTTTAGCATTTACAGGTGTTTGTACAGCAGAGTTGTGCAGCATCAGAGATAATTATAATACTTATACTGCTTTAAATGCAGAAGTAATAGGTATTTCAGTTGATTCATTATTTGCCTTGGAACAATTTAAAATAGCTCAGAATTATCATTTCGAATTATTGTCTGATTTTAATAAAACAGCTTCCAAAGATTACGATACGATGTACGATACATTTGCTTTTGGAATGCTTGGTGTATCAAAGCGATCTGCTTTTGTAGTTGACAAAAATGGTATTTTACAGTATAAGGAAGTGTTAGAAGATGCTGGTAAGCAACCTAATTTCGATGCTATAAAAGCGTGTTTAGAATCAATTTAATATGACATGCTTAAATCGTATTTCGATAAGCTATTAATTGAGGCCGGGTGTGATGAAGCAGGTAGAGGCTGTTTAGCTGGCCCTGTATATGCCAGTGCGGTTGTTTTGCCGAAAACATATAAAAATAAATGGCTCGATGATAGTAAAAAATTATCAGACAAAGATCGGTATGAACTCCGTCCTGAAATTGAAGCAAAAGCAATGGCTTGGGCTATAGGTAGTGTAGACAATCTGGAAATTGATCGTATCAATATTTTGAAGGCTTCTTTTTTGGCCATGCACCGGGCGATAGATAAACTTAAGATAAAACCCGAATTATTGTTGATTGATGGGAATAGATTTACTCCGTATAAAAAAATTAATCATCAATGCATCATTAAAGGGGATTCAAAGTATTTAAATATTGCTGCTGCAAGTATTTTAGCTAAAACGTATAGAGACGACTACATGAAAGAACAAGCTTTACGTTATCCTCAATATAATTGGGAACAAAATATGGCTTATCCAACCAAAAAACATCGTGAAGCCATTAAAGAGTTTGGAACAACTCCATTACATCGAATGACGTTTCAATTATTACCAAAGCAATTGGAATTAGATATTTAATGAACCTAACACGTTAGTTTTATTTCATCAATCTTTAACCCACATAAAAACGTTTCCGTTATTGCGATAGGTTTCAAAATCTTTTCCAAAGGTGATGGCTATAAAATCCATCAATGGTAGTAACCCGAAAATTCCACCTAATGTAGCTATATACACAACAGGTACATGTGGATGTGTGCCTAAATAAATACGATGTAGACCAACTATACCAAACGGAAATGGAAAAGACAAAACGGCCGCCGTAATTCGTTTATTTAACCGTTGTTTTTTTTTGAATAACAAAAAAATGGGATTTGGTCTTTTCGAATCTATCGAAACTATTTCTTGAGATATAACGGTTTGCGAACTATCTAAATAAACAATGGACGCTCGAATAGTTTCTGACTTGGAGATTAGACAAAGTGCAATGAATATCGATAGAAGATAATAACGCATTAAAATGGCAGTTCTGTTTTTAACAACTTGATATCTGAAATTAATTTGACAACTGCAATACTATCAGTTCCATCATAGTAGCCGCGAATTCTTTTATTTGCGTCGATGAGTACAAATAACTCACTGTGTAAAAATCCTTCTGCCGAACCATCATCTTCTAAAGCATTGACTAAGTAGCTAAAACGGGCCATATCATAGATTTCTTTTTTACTTCCTGTGAGTAAATGCCATTTATTTTTTTGAGCGCCAAATCGTTCGCCGTATTTTTGTAAAACTTCAACGCTATCGTGCATTGGATTTACCGAATGAGATAATATTAAAACACTATTATCTTTTGAAAATGCGTGTTGTACATTTACTAATTGTGAACTCATTTTTGGGCAAATGCTTTCGCAGGTAGCGAAGAAAAAATCAGCCACATAAATTTTACCTTTTACAGTTTCTTCCGTTACGTTTTCACGGAATTGGTTCACAAATAAAAACGGACTTACGGAGTGATAGAGTGTATCTCCTTTTTTATCTACCGTTTTTTCACCAAATACTGGAAGTAGTTTCTCGTTTTTATGATCAGAACAAGCAAAAAGCGCAAGCGAGATAATAACGTATTTTATATAGTGAGTCATTATTTATTTTCTATTTTATTTTGATTAATTAAATTTTTCTTTTCATGTTTTAATCGAAGGTGCTGGTATTCTTCAATGAGTCTTTTTATTTCAGAAATATAACGTGCGTCATAATACCCTCTTATGTTTCTTTTAGTGTCGATTAATACAAAAAAACTATAGTCTACATAAATGGGTTTTTCAATAAAGTAAGAATAATTTAAGCTATCGAAAGAAGTTGTTGGCCAGTAATAATTTTTTACTGTTGGCGTTTTAGTTTGCAATAATTCAAATTCTCTAAAACAGTTCGTTGTATTTGTAACATCACATTCTGTAATAATAATAAACGGTATTTCTGATATCTTTTCTTTTTTAAATTGAATGTATTCGCTTAATCCAGCCATTCTATAATTATCATTTTTGTATTTTTGTTTGACAAAACTAACTGCAAAAAGTGGATAGTGAATTGTGTCTAAGGTAATAGCATTAAATTTTTGATCTAATGAAATTTCATTAAAGCCAGCGTTTACTTTGTAATAAATGGTGTCTTTTCCATCTAATGATTTTGGCCCATAATATGGTAATTTTTTAGAATTAATTGTGCTTAATTCTAAGAACAACCAAATACTAGTTGGAAGAAAAAGTATAGAAAATAGAAGTAGTTTTTTTTTCATAATTAAAAGTCTCTGCCAATCATGTTTAAGTCAATGTGTGTTTTTAAATGCTCAAACATTTTCTGTTTATGAGAAGGTCTCATACCAAACAATGGTAATGCGTCTTTCTCTAAATCGTTGTATGTTATAATCATCTTTTGATGATTTAATTCAATTGATTTTATGTCGAGGAAAAAATATTCTTTATTTAAAAAAAATGATTGTTTGATTTCAAATTTATCATCATACACAATTGTGTAAGGATTTAAAATTAACCACAGTGTTTGAATAGTCAACACTAATCCAAAAATAGCCATAAAAATCCCCCAAGGATTTGGCTGTATAAGTATGGTGTAGCCTAAATAATCTGCTGCAATGGCTAAACATGCCATAACTAAAATGACGACCGTATTTCTTTCGAAATACATCTTTGGTTCTTCTATCGATTTGTTTTTCACAGCGCTAAGTTAAAAATTAAAGTTCTTTAACTTTTATTTATGCTAATTATTTTTTATTATTGTCTAACAACTAAATTGGATTGTAACGATTTACAAACCTTTCGTTATAATTAAAAACATAAGCCATGGTAATCTACTTAAAAAACATATTCAAAAGAACGTTATTAGCGTTTGTTTTGTTTACAAGCGTAACTCTGTTTGGTCAAAACGGGCTTACAATTACCGATAATCCAGTGGCAGCCATGTTAGATAGTTTGTCAAACCAAAAATTATTGGAAAAAGCGTTGGCGAAGCCAATTTATCCAAAACAAAATAAGTATAAATACGCCGAAGATAGTGTTCCTCGCTTTGAAGACTTTGTTTATGAAAGTCGTTTAGCTAAGTTGGATGCTAATTCTCCATTTGATTTGGTATACAATCCCCATGTAAAAGGATTTATTGAGTTATATGCGATGAGAAAGCGAACCTTAGTGAGTCGTATGATGGGCTTGTCGCAATTATACTACCCAATGTTTGAGGAAGTTTTCGACCGACACAATATTCCATTAGAATTAAAGCATTTGGCTGTTATTGAATCTGCATTAAACCCAAATGCACGCTCTAAATGTGGAGCTACAGGCTTATGGCAGTTTATGTACCCAACTGGTAAGATGTATGGCTTAACGGTTAACTCATACATTGACGAACGATCAAACGTTTATAAAGCAACGGAAGCAGCAGCAGAATATTTAAAAAGTTTGTATAGTATGTTTGGCGATTGGCAAATGGTTTTAGCAGCTTACAATGCTGGACCTGGAACTATCAGCAAGGCCATTCGTAGAAGTGGTGGAAAAAAAACCTATTGGGAAATCAGACCATTTTTACCAACAGAGACACAAGCGTATGTTCCAGCATTTATTGCAGCA
>JBILCJ010000166.1:0-5218 GCA_044353195.1 Bacteroidia bacterium
GTTCCAGAATTTACTGAAAAAACTAATGATGAAGTGACTGAAATTGTTGAGATAGCAATACCTACACAGCCTGATGAGTTTATTCCAGTAACTGTATAAGTTGTAGTTGTAATAGGACTCACTACTGCGCTTCCACTTGAATACGTATAACTTGTTGCGCCTGTTGGTGTCATTGTAAATGAACTGCCTTGACATATTGTTCCACTTGATACTGTTACTGTTGGATTTGGATTGACTGATACTGTGCAAACTGCGGTGTTCGTGCAGCCTGAGGCATTACTACCAGTTATTGTATAATTTGTTGTTATTGTCGGGCTCACTACTGCAGTTCCACTTGAATACGTATAGCTTATTGCACCTATTGGTGTCATTGTAAATGAACCTCCTTTACAAATTGTGCCACCTGAAACTGTTATAGTTGGATTTGGATTTATAATTACATTGCATGTTGCGGAATTAACACATCCAAATATATTTGTTCCAGTTACACTATAGGTTGAGGATACAGATGGTGAAAAGGCTACACCATTGATTATACCATTACTCCATGTATAAGAAGTAGCACCAGTTGCTGATAAGATTGTACTTGAACCAAGACATAAAGTTGAATTATTTATACTAAGTATTGGCAATGGATTTATTGAAACGGATGCGGAAATAATTGAAGAACATCCAGCTAATGTTCCAGTGGATGTAAATACAGTGTTTATTGAAGGACTCACATTAACAGTATTTGTTGATGCTCCTGTATTCCACAAATAGGAACTGGCACCAGAAACAGTTAATGTTGTAATTGTACCCGCACAGATTGTTGATGAATTTACAGTTAAAGTTGGCGAAGGATTAATTATTATAGTCGATGTTCCAATGGAAGTCCCGCATGAACTTGGTGCTACGGTATATGTTACTAAATATGTACCTGTTGAACTTGAAGTTAAATTAACAATTCCTGAAGTTGCATTGATATTTAAACCACTAGAAGTAGAAAAGAAATTTCCACCCGATGTAAAACCACTTGTTAATGAAGGAATTGCATTTATACCGTTTGAACAATATGGATTTGAGTATGAAAATGAAGTGTTGGGTGAAGTCCCAGCACCAACAGTAATAGTTTGATTACTAGTGCAAGTTGTTGTTCCATCTGTTATAGATGCCTGATATACTGTCGTTGAAGTTGGATTTACACTAAATGAGATAGGTGAAATAGTTGACGATACCAGTACAATATTATTTGTAATATCTTTAATTGAAATGGTTGTTGTTTTAATAGTCGATATATTAACGTTATCTAATCCCCAATTATCAGTGCTTGCTGATGTGCATTTTGGCATAATCCATCGGAATTGAGTATTTGTTGTTTGCGCTGCGGTAGGAATTGGGACAACAATTTTACTCCATTTTTTTACTTCATACCCACATCCTAAATAATTATCACCTGTCATTGAAGGACTTTGAATATTATTAGGAAACATTACTTTCATGTTTGACCAGGTAGTTCCCGAATTAACGGAATATTGTAAAAAAACTGCTTCTGGAGTTGATCCAGATCCATTGATGTCAGGAGCCTCACATGGAGAAGGATCAGAATTGTTGTCAGGACTTCTATATTCAAAACTAACAATTCCACCATTTGAAACATCTAATCCATTTGATCTCAATGTCCTAGGACAAGCAGAATTTGACATCCATAAATACGTTGAACCATCTAGGCTAGGATTTCCACAAGCATTATTTGGAAAGGTTGCTGCCGAAGTACTTTGCCATCCTGTCCCAACAGTACTCGAATTAAAATCATTATTTAATGAAGAACTTACCATACTTCCTATTGCTGTTAATGTTAAGGTCGTTCCAGAACAAACAGTATTACTTGTAGCGGTTAGATTAACACTACAGCCTGGAACTCCTAATGGTTCATAAAGAGAAACATTCGCTGACCATCCTGGTGATTGCGTTACATCAATATTATAAAAGTTGGCGGTTATGCATCCATTTGAATTTGTAGAACAAAATATTCCAGGAGAATTAACAGCTGCTAATCCACTAGATGTTCCTATTCCAACAGGTGTTGGATTTGTCCCGTTATTCCATGCATTAGTATAATTACCGCTTAAAGTTGCCATTTTAGGATTAGAAATTGCCGCGCCGTTAAATAAACACAAAGAATCACCGTAAGCATAAGATAGAGAACTTACGCTGTAATATGTATTAAACATTGTAAAGTCTAAACATACATTTTTACCATTTATGGAAGGGCAAAATGTAATTAATCTATTTGTGTTTCCATCATTACCGGCTGTTCCCCCTGCATCTAAAAATACTTCACCTCCATTAACAGATACAGTTCCACCAGTGCTGATTAATATATTTTGTGAATTTAAATTTAGGGTTGTTATAATTACAATCAATAGCCCTAAACAGCCTCTAAATTTTTTGAACTTTGCATTACTTGATTGTGACTGATTGTCAAAAAATTGAATCATTTTTTTATTTAAAAAAGTAAAATAGTTAATTGGTTTGTAATTCATTTTGGAGAATATTGTGTTATTTATATTTAAAACAATTTTGTTTAGAATTTAGTGATTAAGAATTCTGTTCTACGATTAGCTTGATGTTCAGCTTCACTGCAAGTTGATTTTGTAGGACCTTCACATTCACAACCATTAATTAAAATACTTTCTCCATATCCTTTGCCTATGATTCTATTTTTTGGAATCCCTTTTGAAACAATATAATTTGCAGAGGATTTGGCACGTTTATCTGATAATGATAAGTTATATGCTTTTGAAGATCTGCAGTCGGTATGAGATCTTAATTCAATAGTCATTGTTGGGTTTTCTTGCATAACTTTAACAATTTTATCGAGTTCTTTTGCAGCATCTGCTCTGATATTAAATTTTGCTAAGTCAAAATAGATAGGATTTATTTGTATTATTTTTGCGATATCTGTTCCAATTTCTAAAATTTGAAGATCTTCATTGATTTCTATTATTGTATTGACATCTAATTTGAAATTGTATTTTTTTTCTATTGTGATATAATTTTGTTTTTCATACTTGATTGTAAATTGTAATAACTCTCCTGTTTTTCTATCTTTCAAAAAATCAATAAAGGTCCCTAATGAATCAGTTTCATAACTTTTAGAATTTTGATTTGATTGATCAATGATGGTTGCCTTTACATTACCAATTAAGTCTTTTGTTTTAGCATCTTTTACAGTACATATTAATTTATATTTAGGGTTTAATCCAATGTTAAAAGTGTTTTCCCCACTTTTTAATTTAGAAATTAAAATATCTTCTTTGTAATATTTAGGTAGTATTGATGTCGTTACAATATAATCTTGTGATGGATTGATTGAATTAAAGCTGTATTCTCCTTTTTCATTAGTTATAATTGAATCTAATACTGTTTTATTAGTGTCTAGAAGGTATACTTTTACATTTGATACTATTTCTTTATTACTTAAATCATATAAAAATCCTTTTAATAATGACCCAATCAAATTTTTCTTTGATCGAAAAAAGTATATATCATCTTTACCTTCTCCGCCGCTTCTATTTGAAGAGAAATATCCAGTTTTTATATCCTTATTAAGTGAGAATCCAAAATCATCGTAATGAGTATTGATAGGGTAACCTAAATTTTTCGGTTCACTAAATGTATTAGAATTTGGAGTAGTAAAATATAAATCTAAACCTCCTAATCCAGCTTTTCCGTCTGTTGAATAAAATAAAGTTCCGTCTTCATGTATGTAAGGAAACATTTCTCTCCCTTCAGAATTTATTTCTGGTCCAAGATTTTTTGGTTCAGACCATTTTCCATTCTCGTTATCTGAGTAATATAAATCAGTTTGTCCAAAACCTCCTGGCATATCAGAGACAAAATACAGTCTATTACCATCTTTTGAGACTACAGCATGCCCTAAAGAATAATCATCTGAATTGTATGGAAAGTTTTCGGGTTCATTTAATTTTCCATCTAGATCTCTCTTAATGATATATAGTTTTAAATTTATAACACTCAACGATTTTCCAGATTTTTTTTTCAATAAAATATTACTTTTAGTAAGGTAAATTGTTTTCTCATCATTGGAAATTGAAATTGGTCCGTCATGAAAATTTCCAACTACTTTTTTTTCCATTGGTTTGGTTGAATTAAAAAGTAAAGAATCTTTTTTTTGTGAAGAATATAAATCCATAAAATAACTATCATCCCAAGAAAATGTTTTATTTTTTAAACCTGTATTTCTCCTATTCGAAGCGTAAATCATTTCATTCTTATTCTTTAATAATACAGGAGAAAATTCTGAATACTCTGAGTTAATACTTTTCAGATTTATTATTTTATAATTAGTTGAATCCTTCTTTAACTCTATATAATAGGAACTGTTTTTTTTATGATTTTTGTAAATGATGTTATCATTTCTTTTTTTTGAGATTATATCTAATGTTTTGTCTGCTTCTATATAATTTTCATTGTATTTTGAACATTGAAAATAATTTATCAAATCAATTTCATTTATCTCATTTGAAAATTTTGTATTTAAATTTTTATAAGCTAATTCGGCATTTTTAAAATCGTATAATTTGTAATAACACTCCGCTAAACATCTTGAGTTGTATCCAGAGGGATCATTTTTTTTGTTTAAGACTTCATAATATTCAACAGCACTTGCAAAGGATAATTCATCATAAAGTTTTTCTGCTTTTTTTTCGAACAACGTTTTATTAGATATAGTTTTTTTTACTGAAACACTATTTTTTATTACGTTCTTATTTAAGACCTCTTGGCTTTTTAATAATTGATTGAAATTTATCAGAATTGTTAATATTAGAATGTATTTATTCATGTGACTTTTATTTTTTATTATGACTAACTTATATTTTTTAATAAGCATTTTTTCAACTAAAAATACCTCGGAGATTTATACCCTTTTGACTTACTTCTTAAATCAAATCCAAGCATAATTTCATGAGAACCTTGACTAAATTTTTGAATGGTTGTTAATTGATAATCATAAGCATAACCAATTCTGATATTTTGATTTATGTTATACATGATATTTAATCCGGTAGCGGCCTTATGTCTATACATCATACCAAGCCATATTTTATCATAAAACAATACGGATATATTTCCTTCTATTGATAACGGGGCACTTTTAACATATTTTACTATAAAAGATGGTCGTAAGTTTATTGCTGGATTTATTTTAAAT
>JBILCJ010000026.1:0-16996 GCA_044353195.1 Bacteroidia bacterium
GCAGAAGGCAAAGATGCACTAATATCGCCATTGTTAATATAAATACTAGCAGTACCACTTTTTGTTAATGTTTTTATAACCTTATCATCTTCTTTGATATTAATAATAATAGTTTGAGGCTGAGGAGTCCCAGACACAATTTTTGAATAACATGTTAAATATAAATCATAATTAACTTTTGTTGAACTACTTTTAACGGTATACGATTTTGTAAATGAACTCGTAGTTAAAAAATCAAGGTCATTTCCTCCCGTGGAATTTACATAAGTCATGGTTGCTGTTCTTGCAGGGTTAGAAAGTAAAACTTCATAGGTAATTGTTACATCGGCTACTTCTCTTTTTTTACAAGAGCTAAATGTGAATGATACTAAAGCGAATGCTAAGGATAGAACTGTAATTTTTTTCATGGTTTTTTGGTTTAATTTTTTTCAAATATAAAGAAATAAAATATCTATTCAATAATTAACTTTCGAGTTATTTTTTCGTTTTTATAACTTAGGTTTACAAAATAAACACCACTCGCTAAATCAATGTCGTTTATTTTCAGGTTATTAAACCCATTAGCAACATTAATATTTTTTCTATACATGCTTCTTCCTGCTAAATCTGTAATGGTTAATTGAAATGTTTCTGAAACATTTGCCTCTATCATTAAATAAAATTCGCCTGAAGTTGGATTTGGAGCCAAAATATACTCAAAATTTAATGGTGTACTTTCATATAGGCCGACACTTGACGCTACATAACAAGGTGTTCCAATACCAGTTGTATAAGTTGGATTGGCGATATAAGTCATATTAGAGAAATCAATATAACAGGCATAACGCACGCTATCAATAAATGGATTACGATTTCCTTGGATTGATTCTACAAAATCATTTCTAGAACGTTCGTAAGAATCTGGTAAATCCTGATAATGCCATTTTTTTAAAATATTTTGATCTTGACCATAACCAATTGAAGTAGAAATTGGATTTCTTAATTTCCAATTATTTCCAGAAATGCCATTATAAGCTGTCGCCATATACATAATAGCACGAGCAACATTTCCTTTATGATTTGTTCTTGGTTCAAAAACTTTATTTCCGTTTACATCCAATCCAATTTTACAATCTAAATAAGAAGAAATTGGAGCCCCAGCAACTTCCCCAATTGGATAATTACTTCTCACTCCATTAACATTTGTTTGTTTAGTTGGATAAAGATTATGCTGATCGTTATACTCAGGCTTTTCGGGAGAATCAGCTGGATTTGTAGGCATCCAATTATGACAATAGGAATGCTCCCTACTAAAATCTAAACCAGTATAATCAAAAGGAGCGTTATATGGTCTATTCAACGAACTATATGAACATGTGATCACTTTTGTAAAAACAACAGGTGAAGTAATTAAAGTATCACGAGTTTCAAATTGATCAATCATGGTTGAAGTATAATTACTATAATAAATAGAAGTATGAGGATTTATTAAAGCGCTCAAATTGGTTAAAAAAGTTGGATTGTTTACACTCAACGAACTATACTCTGAAGGACTTTGTAAACTAAAAGGTGTAGAAACCGTCTGTGTTAATCCTGATGTATTATAACTTATTATTGAACCATTTCCATTATAAGCAAAAACAGCAAAACCGTAAGTTTTACTTGCTCTTATGTAACTTGGTATAAAGCTAAATGTTGAAGAAGTCACTGGTCCTGCATAAACAACTTGACTTGAACCAATATATTGTCCTTTTTGATAGGTTGTCCCAGAAACAGGAACATCAACTACGGCGCCATTATTATTACGCAAAACCAAATAGCCACCTAATCCATCCACTGCAGGAATTGCTGTATTAAACTGACCTGCCAAACTATATGTTTTTACACCTGAAAATGTAAGTCCGGTAGCTTGAGAAACTGGCGCAGTTGCGAGAAGTCCCCCTACACCATACAATTTAATATCAAACGTCAAATTATTAGGATCATTAGTAGTAAAAGTTAATGTTGCTGTTTTAGTACCAACTGAACTGGGTGTGAAATTAATATTGTATAATGCACTTGCTAGAGGACTCAGACTAAATGGAACCGATGAGGTTGGCACAAAATTAGAGGCGTTAGCACCTGTAATCGTTGCTGAAGAAACTGTTAAGGTATTTGAAATTCCGATGTTTTCAATTGTTAACGGAATAACGGAAGTACTAGCAACGGCAACAGCAATAGGAGTTGAGAATCCTCCATTACTTATTTGAACTGCTCCTTGCTTAACTCTAAAACCAACTGGAAGTGAAGGTGTTTTAATATTTATATCATCCAAACAAACATTGCCGGTTGTTTTGGATACGTATATAAAACGAATATATCTAGAATTAGGATTTGTAGGAGTAGCTGTTTGAGATTGACAAGCGTTTACATCCAAACCACCTGCTGTTGGTCCTCCTGTTCCTGAATAAGTTTTAAACGCAGTCCAAGCCAATCCATCTACAGATTCTTGTAATTGAAAATTACCATTCCATGGTGTGGCTGAACCTGTATTTGCTCTAATATTGTAAGTAATATCACCCGGTTGAGAAACAAGATATATTGAAAGATTTTCTCCTGTTGTTGCTCCAGGAGTATCAAATTTTAAAGAGTACAACGAAGATCCACAAGAAAAACTCGACGTATAATACTGTGTGCCAACACCTGCAGCATTTAATGCCCAACCTGTTGGATAGATACCCCCATTTTCAAAATCATACGATGTTGGTACTGGCGCCTGAGCAAAAGAACTAAATGACATAGTTAATGCTGTAATAATTGAATAAATTTTTTTCATGTTTTTTTATTTTATTGCTTTAATGTATAAATCGGTACTATCTATGCGTGTTAATTTAATTTCATCTGTTTTATAACCTTCAATTTTAAATCGTCTTTTTAAAAATGTGGGAGTTAAATTTGGTCGCGTTATACCTACGGTAGGTTTGTTTTGAACAAATGTAATATCTATTTCATTTTTTTTAATTTGATATTGAAAAGTATCAACAATATCTACTTTTGTCACATCCGAATAATCTAATCTAAAAACACCCTTTATTGTGGCAGTATAAGCCTTTTTATACTTAATAAATTCCAAAGTCATTTCACCATCTGAGAAATTTGTTTTTGTAAATGCTCCTGCTCTATTGTATTCATTGATTTTCCAAATACCAGTCAGATTTTTTAAAATTATGTTTTCTTTTTTACAACCATTAAACGTCGCAATTAATATTAAACCTATGATAATTTTTCTCATAATAACTTATTTAAAATGTTGCTACTAATGAAATTTGCCATCTTCTACCCATCCCAACGTTTACTGTTGATGCACTTGCGTTAAAATCATTATTTAAAGAATTATTTTGGGCATCAGAAATATAAAATGTATTTAAAGCATTAATAATTGACACACGAGTATCTAATTTTAGTTTACGTAAATTTATCCCGCTATAACCTAAATTTAAGTCTAACAAATAATAATCTGGCATGCGCCATGATTGACGTCCAATATTAGGACCATAGCCTGTTGCAGAATTTGTAATAACTAATGCATCTGGACTAAAATTAGAATAATTTTTTCCAAAATAATTAAACTGTGGTTTAATATATAGGTTTTTTATAGGTTGATATCGAATGCCTATACCACATGTATTTTGAGCAGCATCCCCCACTTTAACTCCTCGGGGATCAAATTTTTGCTCACTTAAAATATTACCATCATTATCAAAAATAGCAGCGCTTGCAATGGAAGTCCATTCCCAATCGGCAATATTTGCCATTAACTCAACACTTATTTTTTTTGATATTTTATAAATTCCATCAAACTCAATACCCATGTGTCTCGCATTCATACCAGTGGCAGTTGTACTTACTGGCTCACCACTGATAATAAAGGAAGCTGATGTAGGTCTATTATTCCATAAAGTGTAATACCCGTTTATATTTGCTGAAAATTTAGTACTTGAATAACTATAACCAAGTTCCACAGAATTAATGACTTCATTATTTATCTTATCAAATTCTTTATTATCAGATCTAAAAACAAACGTAATGAATGGGACTCTATTTAAATGTCCAATATTTACAAATACATTCATATGGTCATTTAAATTATAATTGGCTCCACATTTTGCCGTGTAACCACCTAACTTTTTCCATTTTGTTTGATTATAAACTAATTCAGGAGAATCATTTGTATAATTAACACCATTATAATTAACTGTTGTCCCGTATGGCACATCAATTACATTGCCATCCTTAACTAATTGTTTTGGCAAAAAATAATTAAATTGTTTATATAAACTCATCGCGTAACTTACATTCACAAAACCTGACCATTTATTCTTTTTGTATTCAGCCATAGCAAAAGCTCCTGCCCATCTCACACGTCGCTCGATGTTTTGGACATACCTGTCTCCTTCAACTTTATTAAATATATCTCTATTTCTATCGGGATTAATTTGTTTGACTACTTGACCTCCAAGTAAATCACCAAATGTACTGTAAACATAACCTTTATATAGTCTTCCGTCTAAGCCTCCAGAAAGATTAATTGCTGAATTAAGTTTATAATTTGCAGTTGCCAAAGCGCCATACCAATCATGATCGTTATGATTTTTACGAATCCATGAAGATGAAAATCTTTCACCTGTTGATATGGTTTGAGTAGGAGAAGAATTTCTATCGTAAATACCTTGAACATCTTGTTGTCCAGTTGCTGCAACTAAATTATTACCTGCACTACCGCCATCTAATTGAGTTCCATATCCTCTTCCATAAGATGCGTATGCAATGGTGGAAATAGTTAGTTTTTCACTAACAGAAATAAAATCTTTTATTGATAGAACGGGTTTATGAAACTTATTAATACTCGTAACATAAACTTCAGGATTAGTTTGCCCATCCAATGTGCGTGTTAAATAGTTCCAACTAGGATTATATCTCCATCCACGTTCTCTTTTACCAACTGTATCAATACCTAGATCATACGCAAAATCTTTATTATAGGCAGAAACATTATAACTTACTCTAAAATCTCGCTGTGCTGATGTTTGTGGTGCTCCTAAAATTTGAATACCTATTAAATGGGCTCCTATTTTTTTTTCAATTTTGCCATAATAGAACCACATTCTACTGAACATATTATCAAACCATCCATCATTTCTTTTATAAGACCCAGCAAAATTAAATGCCCATCCATTTTTTAATCTTCCAGAAGAATAACTTAATCCAGCTCTGAAATTATTATTATTTCCATATTCAACTTTAGCAGCCACCATTTTTTTAGAATCAATTCCAGCTGTCAGGATATTCATTGTTCCACCTATTGATGGAATGGCTAATTTAGTTGCTCCTAATCCTCGTTGAACTTGAATTCCTCTCGTTAAATTATCTAACCCAAACCAATTACTCCAATAAACTCTACCATTTACCATGTCATTCATAGGAATTCCATCCAGCAATACCAAAACATTTTGAGCATTAAATCCTCTAATGCTCACTCGAGCATCTCCATCTCCACCTCCCTGCGATGTGGCATAAACACCGGGTGTAGAATTTAAGATTAAAGGTAAATCTCGTGCACCGAGTTCTTCATTAATTTTTTTTACATCAATATTTGAAAACGCTACAGGGGTTTCTCGTTGAATGGCAATATCAGATAAAACTTGAACTTCTACTAACTCATTATTTTCTAGTATAAAATCTAAGCTTATATTTTTCCCTTTTCCTACTATTTTTTTTTCAATATTTTTATAACCTACATACGAGACCTTAATGCTATAATTACCTGAATCTAAAATGAGTGTGTAATTTCCATCTATATCTGTTGTTGTTCCTTTAGATTCGGAATATCTTACAATTGCACCTATAATAGGCTCATTTGTCAAAACATCTTTAACAACACCTTGAACTTTAGTTTTTTGTGAGTAGATAAACCCCGAAAAAAATAAAAAAATAAATATGTATTTATACTTCATAAATAGAATCTTTTTTCACTAAAAATCCCGCTTAAAGCGGGATTTTTAGTGAAAACTTAATTATTATTCAATAATGACTTTTTTAGTTGTTTGATTCTTTTTAGAATCTTCCATCGTTACAAAGTATATACCTGGTGTTAAATCAGAAATATTAATTGACACGTTAGATAAATTAGATAATGAAGAAATTGTTTTAACAATTTGTCCAGTCACTGATGCAAACGAAATTTTTTGTAAATCACTCGTCGATTGAAATGTTATTGATTCTAAAGCTGGATTAGGATAAATAGTAACTGAAACATTACTAGTCATTTCTTTAACCCCAACTATTGAACAATCACAAGTATGAGAACCTAAACCTGTATAAGTATTAACCATTAATGAATCCCACTCAACAGAAGGATTGAATGTATTAAAAGCAGGATTAACAGAAACTCCAGTTTTAACAGTTGCCTTACGTCTTAATGTTTTATCTTGTGTCCAATATTGTTTAAAATAAGGGCCAAATGCAGCAGTTGTATAACCTGCAGGCATACTTGCATAGGGTGCTAAACTTGTCCAGCCAGCAGTTGGACTTGCTGTTCCATTTGAACCAGTTGGCTGCTCGCCTCTACAAGCAAAAATATCTACATTTACCCAAGTTCCAGAAACGTTTTTTTGCAAAGCTAATGCATCATCGCCATTAAAACACAACACACGACTGTTTCCTGTACCTGTGGCACAACCTGGACATAACAAGGTGTCTGCAGCAGCTTGAAGAGCGATGTCGATAGGTGCCGTTTGGCCAGTCCCTGAAGGATTCGTTAAATTTAAGGCAATTACATAGGTTTGATAAGGTGCTAAAGTTATATTCGTTGGTAATTGCATTTCTCCTTCAATAGCAGTAAATCCAGTATTACCATTGTCGTGTCTAAGGACGCGATAATTAGCTAAACTTATTGGAGATGATGAGGTATTATAAAACTCTAAAGCTTTATTATTTCCTGTTCCTTCTAAATATTCTGATATTATTAAATCAGAACAATTTTGAGCCTTTCCGATTAAGGCTACTGTAATTAACGATAAACTTAGTAAGGTTTTTTTCATGTTTGATATCTTTTTTAATTTTATTTTCTGAATTGTAAGTGGTTTAAGGCAGTTAATTTTTTAAGAACTAAAAAAAACTACTTATAGGATGTTCACTTATCTGGAACCAAAATTATAACAATTTAATTGGATAACAAACAATCTTGAATAAATTTGATAATTTGGTAAGATTTTGGTAAGATTTTATTTCCTTTTAAATTCAACTTTTATAAATTTTCAACTATTCGAAAAATGAAAATTTAAATTTTTCATTTTTTAACGATTATTTACCTGTATAAAAGCCAATAAAAGTTACATTTGTTTGTTTAACTATCGAATTGTATTATGAAAAAAACACTTCTTATTATTATGAGCATTGTATCAATAAATGCAGTGGCTCAAACATCATTTAATTTTTCTATTAATGGGTCTTTCAAAAACACGAAAGACAACAGCAAAATTTTCATACATCATAAATGGGATGACGGAACTTTTACAGATAGCCTAAAATTAAAGGGTGGAAAATTTGTATTAAACGGAAAGTCTTCTGAACCAAATATGTATTGGATTACAAAAACCAACAACCCAAACGAACAGCCAAATTTGATATTTTTTGTCGATGTCGGTAAAACAAGTGTTACAGGGAATATAGATAGTTTGCCATTTGCCGCAGTTTCTGGCGGACCAACTCAAAAAGATTATGTAGATTATAACACCTTGATGGGAAATTTTAGTGTTAAACAACAAGCTATCGTTAATGCTTATAACGAAGCAAAAAACAAAGGAGATAATAATGTCATGAATCAAAAAGTGGGCGAATATCAAGCTCTTGATGTTGAAGTAAAATCTGCATTAGCTGGATTTATTAGTAATCATTCTAAATCGCCTATTAGCGGATATGCCATTTATTATAACTTTCAAAATGCAACTGGACCAGTTGAAGAACTTGAAAAAATTGTAAACTTATTGGATAAAAGCACTGAAAATACTAAATACGGAAAATTAGGCCGTGAAAAATTAAAACAAATGCGTGGAACCATGATTGGTTATGAAGCATTAAATTTTTCGCAAGCTGACGTAAATGGTAAGCAAGTCAATTTAAAAGATTTTAAAGGAAAATATGTTTTAGTTGATTTTTGGGCTAGTTGGTGTGGACCGTGCAGAGGAGAAAATCCAAACGTCGTTAACGCTTATAACAAATACAAAGACAAAGGATTTACTGTACTAGGAGTTTCTTTTGACCAAGATAAAGGGAAATGGCTTCAAGCAATAGAAAAAGACCATTTAACATGGACTCAAGTAAGCGATTTAAAAGGTTGGGGAAATGAAGCTGGTAAATTATTCGGTATTACTAGTATTCCTCAAAATTTATTATTAGACAAGGAAGGAAAAATTGTTGCTAAAAATTTAAGAGGTATTGATTTAGAAAATAAACTTGAAGAAATTATTAAATAAAATCAATTTTTAGGAAGAATTTTTAAAACAATAGGACTATTAAAAAGTAATTATAAATTTGTTAACGAAACATAAAACAAAAAAATAGAATATGAAGAAAAGTACATTAGGATTTTTAACCGCTTCTGCAATTAGCTTAAATATTATAGCGCAATCAAATGAACCAGTTATCATGACTATTAACGGGAAGCCAGTTTACAAAAGTGAATTTGAAAACGTTTATAAAAAAAATAACGGCAAAGAAATTAATAAAGAACAAAAATCAATCAGCGAATACGTTGACTTATTTTCAACATTCAAAATGAAAGTATTTGAAGCTGAAGCAAATGGTTTAGATACAAACTCAGCATTTAAAACAGAATTAGCTGGATATCGCAAGCAATTAGCTTCTCCTTATTTAACTGATAAAAACGTGAATGATGCCTTATTGGTTGAAGCATATGAGCGTATGAAAACAGAAGTGAAAGCTCAACATATCTTAATCAGAATTGAGGAAGGCGCTTTGCCAAAAGATACAATTGAAGCCTATACGCGATTAATGATCATTAGAGATGCCATTTTAAAAAAAACAATTTCTGCGGCTAGAATAGCTGAATACGAAAACATACTTAAGAAAAGTTCAGCTGGAATTAATAAATCTTCCAATAAAAAAGACAGCGCAAATTACCAATCGAAATTAAATGCGGTAACTAACTTAAGCGCTTACACAAATACAGTTGAAGATCTATTTATTGCCGTTGCTAAAAAAACTTCTGAAGATCCTTCTGCAGTCGAAAACGGTGGAGACTTAGGTTATTTCTCATCTTTACAAATGGTTTATCCTTTTGAAAACACAGCCTTTAAATTAAACGTAGGCGAAATGAGTATGCCAATTAGAACACGTTTTGGTTATCATATTTTAAAAGTAAATGATAAGCGTGCAAGTCAAGGTGAAATATTAACAGCTCATATCATGGTGTCATTTGCAAAAGACATGGGCGAAAAAGATAAAGCCAACTTAAAAACTAAAATAGATGAAATTTATGCAAAACTAAAATCTGGGTCTAAATTTGAAGAAATTGCTCGTCAATTTTCTGATGATAAACAAAGCGCTGAAAAAGGCGGTCAATTGCAATGGTTTGGAAGTAGCAGAATGCCTATTGAATTCGAAAAAGCTTCATTCGCATTACAAAACAATGGAGATTACAGCGAACCATTTACAACAAAATATGGCTGGCATATTGTAAAACGTTTAGATAAAAAAGGTTTAGCAAGTTTTGATGATATGAAAGCTGACTTAAAGCAACGCATCGGAAAAGACAGTAGAACACAAGCTGGAAAAACGTCGTTAATTGCGAAAATTAAAAAAGAAAATAATTTTAAAGAAAACGTCATGTCTAAAACACCCTTTTTGAAAGTGCTTGATTCTACTGTTTATCAAGGCAAATGGGAAGCTAAAAAGGCAGATAAATTAGGAAATAAAGAATTATTCACAATTGGTACAACTAAAAAAACACAAAACGATTTTGCAAAATATATCGAATCGCACCAAACAGCCAGAGCCATCATGGACAATAATATGTTTTTACAACAATCTTATAAAGAGTTTGTAGATGAAACCGTTATTAATTTTGAAGATGCTCAGCTAGAAGCGAAGTATCCTGAATATAAAAATTTATTGAAAGAATACCGTGACGGTATTTTATTATTTGATCTTACAGATCGAGAGGTTTGGAGTAAAGCCATAAAAGATACTGCTGGATTAAGAGTTTATTATTCTAAAAACAAAACAAATTACCTTTGGGAAGAACGCGCTGAAACTGCAACTTACAAATGTTTGAACGATAAAATTGCTAAGCAAGTGCGTGGATTACTAAATAAAAACAAAACAGAAAAAGAAATCATTGACATCGTAAATAAATCATCTCAATTAAATTTAACATCAGAAAGTGTTACTTATTTAAAAGGTGAAAATAAAGATGTAGATGCCAATTGGAAAAAAGGAATTGTATCTAACAACATTATAGACATTAAAGAAAATAAAGTTGTTGTGTTAGTTATTAATGCCATTTTAGATAAAACTCCTAAAACAATTGCTGAAGCAAAAGGTACAATAACAGCTGATTACCAAACGTATTTAGAAAAAGAATGGTTAAGCTATTTAAAAAATAAATACACTGTAAAAGTGAATGAAGACGTATTAAAAAGTATTAAATAATACGAAAAGGATACATTAAAAAAAGGCTGTAACAATTGCTACAGCCTTTTTATTTTAAAAACATCTGTGAAAATATTAATACATATAAAAAAATTACTTTGCTTACTTTTTTTTGCAATGTTAATTCACGCATGCCATTCTTCTTCTAAAAAAACAGATGATAATGGATTGGTATTAGCGAAAGTAAATAAAAAAACATTAACCGTTTCTGAATTAAACCAATTTACGCCAAAAGGAATTTCGAAAGCCGACAGTGTTATTTTGCTTAAAAAATACATTAATAAATGGGCAAACGACGAACTCTTTTACCAAGAAGCACTAACCTATCTAACGGTTGAGGATATTGACATTGAAAAAGAAATTGAAAATTATAGAAAAGAATTAATTACGTATAAATTTCAAACAAAATTAATTGAAGAGAAACTAGATACCCTCATCAGTCAAGAAGAAATAGAAAGCTATTATAATAAAAATGCTAAGAATTTTTTATTGAAAAATAATATTGTAAAAGTATTGTATGTAAAAACTCCAGCTTCTATTCCAAATTTAGATAAACTAAAAAAATTATGTTATTCAAACAACCCTAAAGATGCACAACAACTGAATGCATTATGTATTCAGTACGCCAATAATTATTATACAAATAATAACACATGGTTGATGTTTGAAGATCTAAAAAAAGAAATTCCACAGTTAAAAGAAGTACCGGAATACAATTTACAAAACGGAAAAATTTTTGAGTTTAGTGATTCTAAAAATTATTATTTTTTAAAAATTATTGAAATTAAATCAAAGAATACATTATCTCCCATTAATTTTGAGAGAAATAACATCAAAGCAATGCTACTCAACGAAAGAAAGAAAAAATTAATTAATAGCATCAAACAAGATTTTTTTGAGAAAGCTAAAGCTGACAAACAAATTGAAATTTATAATTAAACGCCTCATGAAATTTAAATTAATTATCACACTTATTGTTTTTAGCCTTTTTACAAAAGCTCAGCCACAAATATTAGATAAGGTAATTGCCGTCATTGGTAAAAATCCCTTATTGTTATCTGAAGTTGAAACTTCTTTAGTACAGAAAAAAGAAAAAAATACACCTGATGGCAATGCGCGATGCAAAGCTTTTGAAGATTTATTATTTCAAAAATTATTAGTTTCTCAGGCAGACAGAGATAGTATTACAGTGGATGATAAAGAAATTGATGGAGAATTAGGTAGACGAATTAATTATTATGTTGGTATGCTTGGCAGTGAAGAAAAGTTTGAACAGTTTTACGGAAAGCGCATTAGTGTATTTAAAGACGAACTAAGAGAGGATGTAAAAGATCAATTGAAGGCGCAAAAAATGCAACAAAAAATAACAGGAGATCTTAAATTAACGCCAAGCGAAGTTAGAACGTATTTTAATTCTGTTCCTTATGATAGTTTACCAATCATTAATTCTGAAATTGAGATTGGACATATTATTAGAAAACCTCCAGTGAATGATGTGACAAAAAAAGAAGCAAGAAATTTACTTGAAACATATAGGCAACGTGTTATTAATGGCGAAAGTATGAGTGTTTTGTGTGCGTTGTACAGCGAAGATCCAGGTTCTGCCAAAAATGGTGGACGTTACGAATCAGTTATGCGTGGGCAATTTGTCCCAGAGTTTGAAGCTGTTGCATTTAAACTTAAAGCTGGAGAAATTTCAGAAATATTTGAAACAACGTATGGCTTTCACTTTATTCAATTGGTTGCACGCAAAGGAGAATCAGTTGACGTAAGACATTTGCTATTATCACCAAAAATTTCTCAAGCAGATATTTTAAAAGCAAGAAATGAATTAGATAGCATTCAGAAATTAATTGCAAATGGCACTTTAAATTTTAATAACGCTGCTTTACAATTTAGTGATGATAAAGAAACGAAACAAAATGGTGGTTTAATTGTAAATCCTGCAACCAACAGCACAAAATGGCAAATTGAGGAATTAGGACAGACTGATCAAAATCTGGTATTCATGCTTGATAAAATGCAAATTGGTGAAGTAACACCTGTCTTGCAACACACTGGTTCAGATGCAAAACAAGCCTGGCGTGTTGTTTATTTAAAAACAAGAACCGAACCTCATAAAGCTAACTTAAAAGATGATTACACTAAAATATTAAATATGGCCACCTTTGACCATCAAAAAAAATTAGTAAGCAATTGGATTATTAAAAAATCAAAAACAACCTATATAAAAATTAACAGCGAATTCAATAGCTGTAAATTAGAATATGGTTGGACGATTACACCATAATTTTTTGAATTAATTCAAAAATAAAAAGGCTTACAATTATTAGATGTATTTGAAAAGCAAGCGAAACAATTTGTTACACACAAACATAAAACATCAGAAACATACACTTATACAACTAAAGGTGGCTTTATAACCGAATGTTTTTGGCGGGTATAAACTAATTAACTGCAATCCAACTAAACATAAATTCAAATGAGAAACTTTCGCAAATATTTACTGATAACACTAATACTATTGACAACAACTTTGTGTTTGACAAATTGTATAATGTGTGATTCTGCTTGTAGCTCATACATTGATAATAAAACAAATGGCGACATATATTTAATTTTAGAAGCAAATACGAAAAATGATATTAAAACCATAGCCTATTTCGCAAGCAAATCAAATATTACTAAATACACTATTGACACATTGAAAAATTTAGGGACTATTAAAATACCTTCATATGAGAAACTTATGACATATTCTGGACCTGGCTTAGAACCAGCTTGTAATTTAAAGTATCTCAAAATAGTAACATTAGACAATATTATGGAAATGAAAAGTACACACGAAATTGATGAAAAATTTGAAAAAAATGGAGTAATATTTACAATGACAATTAAATAAATTATGCAAAATGAATTGGCGAAGAAACATATTATCTTTAAATAAACGTATGGTAGACGAGTGTTCCAAAACCGCACAAGTTCTGGCTGAAAACCTTTATTATTAAGCAGCCCTTGATAACCTAAATAAAATATTTATGTCGACACAAAAAAATAATTTTGTTTATAGAATAGCGTCCCTTTCTGACAAAGAACAGTTAAAAGATCTAGCATTAATTTCTTACGGTCAATTTTATAATTTGCTGACACCAGAAAATTCTAAAGCACTCAGTGACTCCTTAAATAACGATGATAAATTAATTGAATTAATTACTATTTCAACTTGTTATGTTTGTTTATATGAAGACGTCATCATTGGGATGGCGCATATAATTCCTAATGGAAACCCTTCGGACATTTTTAAAACAGAATGGTCATATATTAGAATGGTTGGAGTAAATCCTAAATACCAAGGACAAGGTATAGCAAAATCTTTAACAAAAATGTGTGTTGACAAAGCAAACCAGACAAAAGAAAAAACAATTGCATTGCACACTTCTGAATTTATGGACGCTGCAAGGCATATATATGAATCATTAGGCTTTAAGGTATTACACGAGATCGCACCAAGGTTAGGAAAAAAATATTGGTTATACACCTTAGACTTAAGTTAAAACTTTTAGTGGCGACCATGCAAACCGTTATCAACAATAATAACACGCCTTTTTTATCAAACATCTAAAAATGCATTACAAACTAGGTTTGTAACATTCCCACATTATATTGTTTTGTAATGGGTGAATGATTGGCTGCTTCAATACCCATACTTATTACTTTACGCGTGTCTAATGGATCAATGATAGCATCTAACCAAATTCTACTTGCTGCGTAATAAGGTGTTGTTTGAGCATCGTATCTATCTTTGGTTTTATTATACAATTCAGCTTCTTTTTCTGGAGTGATTTCTTCGCCTTTTGCTTTTAAACTTGCTACTTCAATTTGCACTAACACTTTAGCAGCTTGCGCACCACCCATTACAGCAACTTGAGCCGTTGGCCAACCTACAATTAAGCGTGGATCGTAGGCTTTACCACACATGGCATAATTTGCAGCTCCATAACTATTTCCTAAAATAATTGTAAACTTTGGAACCACTGAATTAGCCATCGCATTTACTAATTTAGCTCCGTCTTTAATAATTCCACCTTGCTCACTTCTTGAGCCTACCATAAAGCCTGTAGCATCTTGCAAAAATACTAAAGGAATTTTCTTTTGATTACAATTCATAATGAAACGAGCAGCCTTATCCGCACTATCGCTATAAATTACGCCACCAAATTGCATTTCACCTTTTTTACTTTTCACCACTTTACGTTGATTGGCAACAATACCTACAGCCCAACCATCAATGCGTGCATAGGTGCAAACAATGGACTGACCGTATAACTCTTTATATTCTTCGTGTTCACCATTATCAACAAGGCGTTCAATAATTTCGCGCATTTCATATTGCTTATCATTCAAAATCCCATACATTTCTTTAGGATCTTTTTTGGGAAGAACAGGCGATTCTCTATTAAAACCAGCTTTATCATAATCCCCTACTTTACTCATGATATTACGAATACGTGTCAAACAATCTGCATCATCTTTACATTTATAATCCGTAACACCACTGATTTCACAATGTGTGGTTGCGCCACCAAGCGTTTCATTATCGATGGTTTCGCCAATGGCAGCTTTTACTAAATAACTACCAGCTAAAAATATAGAACCTGTTTTATCTACAATCATAGCCTCATCACTCATAATAGGTAAATATGCACCACCAGCCACACAACTTCCCATCACCGCAGATATTTGTAAAATTCCCATTCCACTCATGACTGCGTTATTTCTAAAAATACGTCCAAAGTGTTCTTTGTCAGGAAAAATTTCATCTTGTAACGGTAAATAAACTCCAGCACTATCAACTAAATAAATAATTGGTAAACGGTTTTCCATGGCAATTTCTTGCGCTCTTAAATTCTTTTTACCAGTAATTGGAAACCAAGCACCTGCTTTTACTGTGGCGTCATTTGCTACTACAATACATTGTTTTCCACTCACATATCCAATTACAATAACAACGCCTCCACCAGGGCAACCGCCATGTTCAGCATACATTTCATAACCAGCAAATGCACCCATTTCAAATCGAGGTGTGTCTTTATCTAACAAAAAATCAATTCGTTCTCGTGCCGACATTTTTCCTTGTTCGTGCAATTTTTCGATTCGCTTTTTACCTCCACCTTCATATATTTTATTTAAACGTTGCTCCATTTGCGAAATGAGTAAACGCATTTTATCATCGTTCTTATTAAATTCTAAATCCATAACAGTATAAATATTTAGGCAAATATAATAAATGCTTACTGCAATACTGAAAGAATAATGATACTAGATAAACTAATCCATGTAAATTGAATTTAAATAAAAAAATACAACTAACAAAACATCAAAAAAATAAAAAAAATGAAATTTGTCGAATTTTTTAACATATTAGGATGTAAAATATAGCAATTAAACGATTAACTTTGGAGCTTAATAAAATAAAATTATTAAAATGAGCATACATGTTATAGAACATAAAATTGACGAGAAAATAAAATTAACGATTGAAGAGTCGACTTCAAAAAAATTTAATATTTATGATAATAATCTAGTAGAAAAAGACTGGGTTATCACTGAACTAAAAAAAACAAATTATTACTATAAGCTTACCTTATCAAGCTTAATATTTAGTGTGATTCTGTTTTTGTTTTTCTTAATTTTAAAATCATTGGGTATTATTTTTTCTTCAAATAATGATTCCAGTAAATTAATCCTCTTATTTAGCATACTTGGCGTATCAAGTATTGTTCATCACTTTCGATTTAAAAAGGAAAAACTAAATCAAGTTATTTACTTACTCAATCTCAAAAATGAACTAGAAGAAATGGAATCGAATCATTCATAAAATCATTATAAAATTCATAAACTAAAAAACTATTTATTAAAATTAACAAATTATAAAAAAAACAACTATGAAAACAATAATTTCAATACTTGCGATTGTAGCTCTAATGAGTTCTTGCAAAAAAACAGAAACAACTCCAACTACTTTAGTAGCTGGACCACCACCTATTAATCTTAAAACAGTAAAAGTAGTTATTAATAAAGGAGGATTAGATCAATTTACTAATATAACATGGTCATGGGATCCTTATGTAGATTCAGCATATCATTCAAGTAATAATGGATATATTAGAACATACATTAATACTACATCAAGCGATTCAATACATATTTACAGTGAAAGTAATCCTTTAGGGCCTTCAACATTTCCTTCAACTGATCAAATTACTGTATATGTAAATGGAGTATTAAAAACTACTTATTCAGGTAT
>JBILCJ010000033.1:0-15366 GCA_044353195.1 Bacteroidia bacterium
AATCAATTGGGAGGCTCGAGATGCTAATATTTCCAGTGCAAATGGAGGAGGCTCCGTGCTCGATTTTCATATACAGCCGCGTTTCTATTTTGGAAATCACGTCGGTATGTTTGTGAATTTATCCTATTTAAACTATAATTATACCAATATGGATTTTACTAATTCCAAAAGTCAAGTCAATGATATTTTAGATTTAAAAGGTGGCGGTGTTAATTTTGGAATTGGATTACAAGCTAAATTTTAAAAAAACGACATTCTATTAAAAAAGTATATACCTTTACAGAAAATTAATTTAAATAAAAAAACATATGTATCCAGAAGCACTCGTATTACCAATGAAAGCAGAACTTGTTAGCGCAGGTTTTGAAGATATAACAACACCAGCTCAAGTTGATGAAGTTTTAAAAAATGAAGGAACTGTATTAATGGTTTTAAATTCTGTTTGCGGTTGCGCAGCAGGAGCTTGTCGTCCAGGCGTAAAGATGAGTCTTGAACATGCAAAAAAACCAAGTAAATTAACAACTGTTTTTGCAGGGTTCGACACAGACGCTGTGAATCAAGCAAGACAACATTTTGCGCCATATCCACCATCATCGCCATGCATTGCCTTATTTAAAAATGGTGAATTAGTTCATTTTGTTGAGCGTCATAATATCGAAGGTCGCACAGCAGCTATGATTTCTGAGCATTTGAAAATGGTGTATGACGAATTTTGTTAATTCGCATTACCAACATTTTAGTATTAAAAAGTATATCAAACTAAAAGCCTTATCATAAGGCTTTTTTTTATTTTTATAGTATGGAAATCATTTCAAATTTCTCTTTAAAACCCTTCAATACCTTTGGCATTGAATCTCAGGCAAAATTATTTGTGAGTGTTGATTCAGTTAGTCAAATTGTTGAATTGATAGAACGTGGGCAATTTATAAAAAACAATCATTTAATTTTAGGTGGTGGAAGTAATTTATTGCTTACGAAAAACGTGGATGCGTTAGTGATAAAAAATGAATTAAAGGGGATTGAAAAAATAAATGAAGATGCAGACTTTGTATGGGTAACATGTGCTGCGGGCGTTGTATGGCACGAATTCGTGATGTGGTGTATTGATAGAAATTATGGTGGTATCGAAAATTTAGCACTCATTCCTGGTTGCACAGGTGCTAGTCCTATGCAAAATATTGGCGCTTATGGCGTAGAAATTAAAGATACTTTTCATGAATTAGAAGCCATTGAATTAGCAACGGGACAACGTAAAACATTTACTAAATCGGATTGTGAATTTGGTTATAGAGAAAGTGTGTTTAAAAGACAGTTAAAGAATCAATTTATCATTACGTCTGTTACATTTCGCTTGACAAAAGTTCCAACATTTCAAATCGAATACGGTGCTATTAAACAAGAATTAGATAACATGCAAGTGAGTAAGTTATCTATTAAATCAATCGCTCAAGCTATTATAACGATTAGAAGTAGTAAGTTGCCAAATCCAAAAGAAATTGGGAATGCGGGTAGCTTTTTTAAAAATCCGGAAGTTGATGAAGCAACTTACTTGCGATTAAAAAATGAATTCCCAAACTTAGTTGCGTATGCATTAGAAAATAAAAACTATAAATTAGCAGCAGGTTGGTTAATTGAACAAGCAGGTTTAAAAGGCTATAGAGTAGGTGATGCAGGGGTTCATCAATTACAATCACTTGTGCTCGTAAATTACGGAAGAGCAACAGGGAATCAAATGTTTGATTTATCAACGCATGTATTAGAAACGGTTAAACAGAAATATGGAATTGATTTGGAAAGAGAAGTGAATATTATTTAGATTCATTTATTCAAATTAAAATCAAAAAGCTATCCAATTATTTAATACATTTGCTGCTCAAAAAAAACGGAGAGGTGTCAGAGTGGTCGAACGAGCAAGCCTGGAAAGTTTGTATACGGGAAACTGTATCGTGGGTTCGAATCCCACCTTCTCCGCAAGAAGTTAAGAGTTGTATAATTTAAATAAAAAACATCCTATTATTTTAGGATGTTTTTTATTTAAGAAAATATGTTACAGTAGTTCGCCTTTATAGTATGTTTCTGTCTTAGTTAATTTCCCTTCCTGATCAAAGTAATTCCAGATACCGTCTTTTTGATAGTCATTCATGTCTTTTCTGAAAATCATAAAGCCTTCTTCTATTATTTTTCCATTTGTGAAAAATTCTTTTTTTGAATAGCGTTTCTGTTTTTTGTCAATCAATTCAAATAATGATTCTGGTATACCGTTTTCGAAGTATGAATTTCTTTTATATAAAAATTCAATGTGTTTATCGTTCTCTTCGATGTATTCAGGATTGCCGTTTCTAAAAAAATCATACTGATTTTGTGCATTGCCCTGATTATATAAGATTACAGATTTTTGTTTTCCATCTTCGTAAAATAGTTCTAGTTTACTTTTTTTTAAATCTAATTCAATAAAGTTTCTTTCTACAGAACCATTTAGATAATAGTTTTTGAAAATTTTAATTTTACCATCTACATAAAACCCTTTATGTAAAATAGTTCCATTTACATAAAAATCTTCTTTCCATCCATTTAACTTGAAATGTTCTTTCGTATACCTTACAGAATCACCTCCAATAGATAAAATTAAGTGGTTATACATCGTTATTCCATAATCAGAATCTAAAACATCTTCTGAACGATATAGTTTTGAATCCTCATTTTTAGTTAACAGAGATTGAGAAAATCCATTGTAAAATGCACTACAAACGAAGATGAATAAACTGATTCTAATTTTTTTCAGCATCTACTTATTTTATTAGAATCATTTGAATTGATATAAAAAGGGATTGATTAATGAATACCTTCACTTGCTAAGTATCTTTCAGCATCTAAAGCTCCCATACATCCGCTTCCAGCTGCTGTAACAGCTTGACGATAGGTTTTATCAGCACAATCTCCAACTGCAAAAACACCTTTTAATTTTGTTTTTGTTGAACCTGGAATAACGTCGATATAACCTAATTCGTCCATATCAATTTGTCCTGCAAAAATATCTGTGTTTGGTTTATGACCTATAGCCACAAAAAAACCTGATACTTTCAATGTTCTTTCTTCGTTGGTTGTTGTGTTTTTTATAATCACACCCTCAACACCATCTTGTCCTAAAATATCAAGTGTTTCGCTATTATAAATAAGTTCAATGTTTGGTGTATTGATAACACGTGTTTGCATGGCTTTACTAGCGCGCATTTCGCCCTTACGAACAATCATATATACTTTGTTGCAAAGTTTAGATAAGTAAGTTGCCTCTTCTGCAGCTGTATCTCCAGCGCCAACAATAACAACGTCTTGACCTTTATAAAAGAAACCGTCACACACAGCACATGCTGATACACCTCCTGCATTTAAACGTAAACGCGTTTCATTTTCTAATCCTAACCATTTCGCAGAAGCACCAGTTGAAATAATAACGCTATCAGCTGTTATTTCTGTTGTTTCGTCAATCCAAACGCGTTTTGGGTTAGAGATTAAATCAGCTTTTGTTGCTAAGCCAAATCTAACTTGCGTGCCAAATCTTTCAGCCTGAGCTTTTAAGTCTTCCATAAGTTCTGGGCCAGTTACTCCTTTTGGATAACCGGGAAAATTATCAACTTCGGTTGTTTCGGTTAATTGTCCACCGGGAGTTAATCCAGTGTAAACGATTGGTTTTAAATCAGCACGAGCTGCATAAATAGCTGCTGTATAGCCTGCAGGGCCAGAGCCTATAATAAGGCATTTGATATGTTCAGTTTGAGATGACATGGTAAATAAAATTTTAGATGACAAATTTAAGTATTAATTGTAAATTTTAATTTACAAATTACACACAATTTATAATGATTTTTAAAGGTTTTGGAGCTTATTGTTTTTTTGAAAAACAAACCAAGCTATAGTTACACCAAATGTATTGGCTATAAAATCATACCAATCACCACTTCTTCCACTAAAGTAAAAGGTTTGCATCAGTTCTAATATTCCACCATAACTAATACAAGACACGAGGATTATAAGCTTAAATAAAAGGTTGTTTTTTTGTTTTTTTAACAGGACATAATTCCAAAGTACACATAAAATAAAAAAAATCGATGCGTGAAGAAATTTGTCAAAGCTCAGTAGCTCCAACCAATTGGAGTGTGGAATGAATTTTCCTGGCGTACAACATAGCACAAAAATGAGTAAAGTCCAACCTAGTGCAAGCGGACTTGATTTATCTAATAGAATTTTTTTCATACCATAAAAAAACCTTCTACTTGATGAAGCAGAAGGTTTTGCAGCGACTCATTTTAAATTAAGCGCCAATTAATGTTTTATATGCATCAGCTGATAATAAATCTGCTAATTCAGCTTCATTATCAATTGTAATTTTAATCATCCAACCATTTCCATAAGGATCTGTATTCACTGATTCTGGATTAGAATCGATGTCACTATTTATTTCTAATACTTTACCAGTAATTGGCATAAATAAATCCGATACGGTTTTTACTGCTTCTACTGAACCAAATATTTCTTCTTTAGCAACTGTTTCGTCAAGGGTTGTAACATCAACGTAAACGATATCTCCTAGTTCTTTTTGAGCAAAATCAGTGATACCAATAGTTGCTACATTACCTTCAACACGAACCCATTCATGGTCTTTTGTGTACTTTAAATCTGATGGAAAATTCATAATTATTTAATTTTTTCACAAATATATAAGTTTAACTTAATTTTTAAGAATATGTCGCGAAAATATCTAGATAATAATATGCACAATTTGAAAAGAAACGTTTAAAACTCTATTTGTATTTATGGTGTAGACAAATTAGTTTTGCAGTTCTAAAATTAAATAAAGAAGCTATGCAACATATTACTGTGATAGGAAGTGGAACAATGGGAAATGGAATTGCCCATGTGTTTGCTCAATTTGGATACCATGTCAATTTAGTAGACATTAACGAACAAGCCTTGCAAAAAGCTTTAACTACCATTACTAAAAATTTGGATAGACAAGTAACGAAAGGCGCAATAAAAGAAGCTGACAAAGTAGCTACATTAGCTCACATTAAAACCTTTACTTCCCTGGAGGAAGGTGTAAAAACTGCTGATTTAGTTGTTGAAGCAGCAAGCGAAAACGTGAATGTGAAATTGTCTATTTTTAAACAGTTAGATGAACTTTGTCCACCACATACCATATTAGCAAGTAATACGTCTTCTATCTCTATTACTCAAATTGCAGCTGTTACAAAACGCGCTGATAAAGTCATTGGAATGCACTTTATGAATCCAGTTCCTGTAATGAAATTAATTGAGGTGATTCGCGGCTATTCAACAAGTAATGAAGTTTGCGACTTAGTAATGGCGACTTCAAGAAAATTAAACAAGGTGCCTGTTGAAGTAAACGATTATCCTGGTTTTGTTGCCAACAAAATTTTAATGCCAATGATAAATGAAGCAATTATTACATTGTATGAAGGTGTTGCTGGGGTTGAAGAAATTGATACAGTTATGAAATTAGGTATGGCGCATCCTATGGGTCCATTGCAATTAGCTGATTTTATAGGTTTAGATGTATGTTTAAATATTTTAAGAGTATTACAAGATGGATTTGGTAATCCAAAATATGCTCCGTGCCCATTATTAGTTAATATGGTAATGGCTGGTCATTTAGGCGCTAAATCAGGAAAAGGATTCTATGATTATTCTTCAGGAAGCAAAGATTTAATATTAGCAGAAAGATTTAAAAAATAATTTAAATATGGCAGTTTATAAATTTAAAATTTTTGTTGAGGACAATGAAGATATTTATCGAGAAATAGAAATATTATCTGGACAAACGTTTGAGAATTTTCATGATGCCATTCAAGAGGCATATAAATTTGATAAAAAACATTCAGCTTCTTTTTTTGTAAGTGATGATTATTGGCGAAAAGACCAAGAAATTACGCTTAAGCAAGATGATTTACCATTAGATAATGATGAGATTAAAAAAGGTGTTGCTCCAAAAAAATTAATGTCATCTACAAAAATTGCAAAGTATATTGACCAACCTCGTCAGCGATTTATGTATGTATTCGACCCCAATGTGAAATGGTCGTTTTGCATAGAATTGATGAAAATATTACCAGACAATCCAAAAGGTGTTTATCCAGTTTGTGTAAAAAGTTTAGGAGCTTCTCCAAAACAATACAAACAAACTGCTATGGCTAAACAAGAATTAACAACGGATCAGTTGATTGCATCGATGTTGAATGAGCCTGAAATAGAAGATGAAAGTGAAATTTATAAAGCCATTAAAAATGATACAAATGGTATTGATGATGGGGATTTAAATCATTTAGAAGCAGAAGAGGGTGAGGATTCTGAACACGAAGAAGAAGAAGGATTTGAAAACGATGAAGAAGACGATGATCATGAGATACCTGAAGATTATGGTACCGATGACGATCACTAACATACAAACAATAACAACAAATAAAAAAATAACACAGACAATGAGCATTCAAGAAAAAGCAAATGAAGCCTATGAAAATCAGTTAAATGATTGGATTAATCAAGAAAAAGCGGCGATCGATTTAATCGGGACTATTGGAAAATTATGGTTTGAAAAATCAATTGAATTAATATTATTTAGAAATCAGTTAGTTGATAGAAGTGCCAGTGAAATCATGAGTTTGCATTTATATGCAAAAGATATTGTAAAGAAATCAATTTCGGTAAACGATACCTCGTTATTGGCTAGTATTATTTTAAATACAAATGTGTGTGCATCACGTATTGATATTGGAAAATTAGCTTTTGAATATCAACAAGAAAAAGCAAATTATAAAACAGCAAATGAATTTATTCATGATAAATTAAAAAATTTAATTAACGTGACTACAACACATGCACCTAAAGATGTTGTGTTGTTTGGATTTGGAAGAATTGGTCGTTTGGCGGCTCGCGAAATTATTTCGCAAGCAGGTAAAGGAGAGCAGTTACGCTTACGTGCTATTGTAACGCGTGGTAACAGTAGTGAAGAAATTGTAAAACGAGCCGACTTACTTCGTACGGATTCTGTGCATGGTAATTTCCCTGGTACAGTTATTGAAGATTTAGAAAACAAAGCATTAATTATTAATGGACATACAGTTCATATGATTGATGCAAAAAACCCTGAAGATGTTGATTATACAATGTATGGAATTGATAACGCTTTATTGATTGATAATACAGGCGTTTACAGAAATGATGTGGAATTAGGTAGACATTTAAAAGCAAAAGGAATAGAAAAAGTGTTATTAACCGCACCTGCTTCTGGTAATGTTCCAAATGTTGTGCATGGTGTCAATCATGAAACAGTTGACTTAAAAACACAAAAAATATTTTCTGCTGCATCTTGTACAACAAACGCTATTATGCCGATTCTTTATATCATTGATAAAGAATTAGGAATACAAAAAGGACATATTGAAACAGTTCACTCTTATACAAACGATCAAAATTTATTAGATAATTATCATAAAAAATCGCGTCGTGGTCGTTCTGCAGCATTAAATATGGTTATTACTGAAACAGGTGCTGAAAGTGCTTTGAAAAAAGTATTGCCACATTTATCAGGTAAGTTTACTGCTAATTCTGTTCGTGTACCAACTCCAAATGTATCGTTAGCGATATTAAATTTGAACATCAATAAAGAAGTTACTAGAGAAGAAGTTACTGAAATCGTTCGTAACTATGCTCTTAATGGTGCATTGGTTGAACAAATTCAATTTGCGTTTAGTAACGAATTAGTATCTTCTGATATCATTGGAAATCCTTGCCCATCTGTATTTGATAGCAATGCTACGATTATATCTCCAGATAAAAAGAGTATTGTATTATACGTGTGGTATGATAACGAATATGGTTATACACGTCAAGTTATTAGGTTCTCTAAGCATATTTCTGAAGTAAGAAGAGCAATTTACTATTAATCGTTAAATTGAGTTCATTTCAAAAAAAAACCTAACTGTTGTATCAGTTAGGTTTTTTTATTTTAGGATTTATCTAAAGAATTAATGTTGTTTCCATTTTTCATCTTTACCTTTAATATAAGGTATTTTAGAAGAATCTAATGTTTGTTCAATTGTTTTTAACTGTGCAATAATTAAATCTAATTTTGTTCTAAATAATTGATATTCTTCTCTTACAATACTTATATTTTCTTTTTGGGTAGTCGTTACACCAGCAGTACTTTCATACAATTGATACGTTACATTGCCTAACCGATTTGCAAAGCTTGGAGGTGTTTCAAATTCCTTTGAGGCTTTGATACCATCACCATAGAACAAAATTTCACATTCCTGTAAGGCAAGTTTTATGTTTCGTACATTCTCTAATAATTTCATGTATGTGTTTGGATAAGTTGTCAGAGCTAGTTTGATGTACTCCATTTTTTCTTTGTATTCATTCATTAGTCTTTCTGACCCACTCATGCTACGGTTGAGTTCGGCAACTTCATTTTTAAAGTTTGTTAACTCTAAATTGGCTTTATAATTTTTTAGTTGACTATTTAAACTTTTTATTTTAAATGCTGTTTCAGAAATTATTTTTTCAGCTACTCCATTTTTTAAAAGATAAATTTCAACGGTGTATTTTCCTGGCATAACTAAATGCCCATCATCGCTACTTTCATATCGGCCTGGCTTCGGTTTATTCGGATTTAATGGGCTTGTTGTTTCCATTCTTAAATTCCAATTGATTCGATTAATTCCCTTAGCTGGCGAACTTGTTATTCTTTTTAGTTCTTTCCCAGTAGTGTCTTTAATAACCCAAACGAGTTGAGATGTTTCTTCTTGCTCTTCTTTTCTTAACTCATCAAAACTAGGGTAATTGTTGTCTTTTTTTTCTTTTTCTAATTGCTCTTGTTTTTCTTGTCGAATACTTTTTAATGATTTAAATTCATCTTTCATATATAAAGAAAATACAGCGCCAAACATCGGATTTTGAGCAGCCCATAAATCAGCACCTTGAGAGCCTGTTCCAGTTAAACCTAATGGTGAAGATGGAACATAAAGCAAAGCTTCTTTTACAGGAAATAAAAAAGCGCGTTGTGACAAGGTTTCTTTTTTTAATTGACGTAATGGCGAGTAATTATCTAACACATAAAAACCTCTTCCAAACGTGGCTGCCACTAAATCATTTTCTCGTTTTTGAATATCAAAATCATACACGGCAATGGTTGGTAATCCATTTAATTTGATCCAGTTCTTTCCACCATCATTGGTGAAGTAGGCGCCAAATTCGGTGCCAACAAACAATAAATTTGGATCTTCAAAATCTTGTTTAATACAGTATACTGATCCTCTGATTGGCAAGTTGCCTGTTATGTTCACCCATGTTTTTCCTTTATCAATACTTTTTAAAACATAGGGTTTAAAATCGCCAGAACGGTGATTGTTAAATACGGCAAATACTTCATTTTCGTCGAACAATGAAGCAGATATCATATTAACACGCGTGTTTTTCGGCACGCCAATAAATGTTTCTATTTTTGTCCACGTAGCGCCTGTATTTTCTGAAACTTGTATTAATCCATCATCAGTTCCTGCATATAATAACCCTTTCTTTTTAGGTGATTCATCTAAGGCAATTATGTTACCATAGATGGTCGTCGATTGGTTTTTCATCACGGCATCAATAGACCAAACCTGTCCCATCACTTTTAATTTATTTCTATCAATTTGTTGTGTCAAATCATTTGAAATTAATTTCCAATCATCTCCATCATTTTGTGATTGAAATACCTTGTTTGCTGCAAAATAGAGTGTATGATGATCGTGTGGTGAAACTAACAAGGGTGCGTCCCAATTCCAACGGTAGGCTGCTTCTCCTTTTCCTGGAAGTGGTTGTATCGAAATTTTTTCGCCTGTAACTTTATCATAACGAACAAGTCCACCGTATTGAGATTGCGAAAAAACAATGTTAGGATTAGTAGGATTGATAGCAGATTCAAATCCATCACCACCACATGTAATGAACCAATCAGAATTTAAAATGCCTGCATTATTGATGGTTGCAGAAGGACCACCCATTGAATTATTATCCTGCGTGCCACCATAAATAGTATAAAATGGAAATACATTGTCTGTTGCAACTTTATAAAATTGAGTAATAGGAAGATTTGCATAATATTTCCAATCCTTCGCATGATTGTATGTTTCATAAATTCCACCGTCACATCCAACGATCCAATGTTCAGTATTTGAAGGTTCAACCCAAATGCAATGATTGTCAACATGTTTCAAATCTTCTCCTGTACTGACGAATGTTTTTCCTCCGTCATTGGTGTGATGAAGCCACGTATCCATAACAAATACTTTATCACGATTTTTTGGATCGCAACTAATTTCTTGATAATAGTTGCCACTGGTATTATAACTTGACATTTTTTCCCAGCTTGCACCTTTATTTATCGATTTAAAAAATCCTCCTTTGTCATATTTTGCTTCTACAATGGCATACAAATAGTTTTCATTAACTTGGGAAACTGCTATTCCAATTCTTCCCATTTCACCTAGAGGTAATCCATTTGTAATTTGCTGCCAAGTTTTTCCCCCGTCAGTTGTTTTATAAACGGATGATTCGCTTCCTCCTCCAATGTATGTCCATTCATGTCTGCGTCGTTGATGCGATGTCGCATATAAAATAGTTGGATTTTTAGGATCAATTGTTATTTCTGCAAAACCAGTTTCCTCAGAAATATATAAAACACGTTCCCAATTTTTTCCACCATCTGTTGTTTTATAAATACCACGTTCACCTCCCGATTTCCATAATGGTCCGTAAGCCGCAACCCATAAAGTATTTTCATCAGTTGGATGAATAACAATATTTCCAATATGTTCGGAGTTTTTTAATCCCATATTTTTAAAACTTTTTCCGCCGTCAGTTGATTTATAAATACCATCTCCATAGGCAACCGAACGTTGATTGTTATTTTCTCCTGTTCCAACCCAAACAGTATTAGCATCACTTGGGGCAAGTTTAACGCATCCTATAGAAAATGAACCATAGTTGTCAAATATAGGATTGAATGTGGTGCCATGATTAGTTGTTTTCCAAACACCGCCAGATGCAGCAGCAACATACCAAACATTTGTGTTATTAGGATCGATAGCTATATCGGCAACACGACCTGATGTGAGCGAAGGACCAACTAGTCTAAAATTTAGACCACTTACAACGGAAGGATTTAAAAGTGAAGAATCCTTAGTTGTTATTTTTTTTTGTGCCATTGATTGTAAAGAAAAAATGGCGATGAGACTTGCACTAATGTATTTTATCATGGTAGTTTTTTTATAGATAAATCTACAATTTTTTTTAAGAATAGAAAGTAGTATACTAATTTATGCATGAAAATGTTTTCATTTAACTGATTAAAAAGTTATAGTGATTCCTAAATTTAATTGTCATATGCCTTAAAAAAAATGATGACAGTGTTTATTATTTTTTATTAAATTTATATGATTTAATAAACTCAGTTTAATAAGATTATATGGCAAAAGTAATACCATTTAAAGCTATTCGTCCGCAAAATGATAAAGTGCATCTTGTAGCTTCACGCTCTGTTGATGGATACAATACGGTTGAGTTGCGCGAAAAATTAATGGGAAATCCATTTTCATTTCTTCATGTTATTAACCCGGATTTTGAAGACGGTATTAAAACAAAACCTGGATCTTCAGAACGTTTGCAAAAAGTAAAAAAACACTTTAAAAAATTTGTAAGAGAAAATATTCTTTTAAAAGATGAAAATCCATGTTATTATTTATACCGACAAATAAAAGAAGGAAATGAATATTTGGGAATTATCGCTTGTACGAGCATCGACGATTATATTTCAGGAATTATAAAAATCCATGAGCAAACTATTACTCAGCGCGAAGAAAAATTAAAAGATTATTTAGAAGTTTGTGAATTTAATGCAGAGCCTGTTTTATTTTCTTATCCAAATGATGCTGAAATTGATAGTATTTCAGATGAAATCTCAAAATCGCGCTCTGATTATGATTTCACCACAACTGATAAAGTTCGTCATACGGTATGGGTGATTGATCATAAAAAAACCGTGAAAAAAATTGCAGAACGTTTTAGTGCCATCCCAAGTATTTATATAGCTGATGGGCATCATCGATCCGCATCATCAACCTTACTTGGTAAATTAAAAAGAACCACAAGAAAATCATATACTGGTGAAGAAGCGTTTAATTATTATTTAGGTGTTTTTTTTCCAGAAAATCATTTAAAAATATATGAATACAATCGTGTAGTTAAAGATTTAAATGGATTGTCTTTAAATGAATTACTCTATAATCTTAAAACTAATTTTATAGTTACCGAAATACACGAAGCACAATTTAAGCCTATTCAATCTCAAGAATTTTCTATGTATGTAGAAAATAAATGGTACTCAATTAAAGTAAAAGATAAAATTTTTGATGCTAATGATCCAATAGATAGTTTGGACGCTGCCATTTTAACCAAGTATATATTATCACCTTTATTTGATATTCATGATTTGAAAACGGATAAGCGAATTGGATTTGTTCCTGGTGTGAGAGGCAGCGAAGCACTAAAGAAACAAGTTAATGAAGGTAAAGCCGCTGTGGCATTTGGTTTATATCCTATTACAATGAAACATTTGAAATGGATTGCCGATACCAATCATATTATGCCGCCTAAATCTACTTGGGTTGAACCAAAAATGAGAAGTGGTTTAGTTATTTATAGTTTAGAAGAATAGTTTTACAAATCATGTCTATTACTGAAAATATTTTTCGTCTTAAATCGCAACTACCTCAGCAGGTTACGCTCATTGCTGTTTCAAAAACTAAACCTATTACATCTGTATTAGAAGCATACGAAGCTGGTCAAAAAGATTTTGGTGAAAACTATGTTCAGGAGTTGGTTGATAAACAGGCAGAACTTCCCAAAGATATTAATTGGCATTTTATTGGTCATTTACAATCAAATAAAGTGAAATACATTGCACCATTTGTGTACATGATTCATGGAGTAGATAGTATTAAATTATTGACTGAAATTAATAAAGAAGCAAAGAAAAATAATCGTGTGATTAATTGTTTACTTCAATTGTATATTGCGAAAGAAGAAACGAAATTTGGTTTAGATTTTGAAGAAGCTTCTGCTTTGTTAACTTCAAACGCTTTCCTTGACTTAAAACATATTTCTATTCAAGGTTTCATGGCCATGGCGTCAAACACCGACGATGAAGTACAAATTGAAAACGAATTTAAAAGTGTAGTAGATTTCAAAAATAATTTCCCACAATTCCCTGTTCTTAGTATTGGGATGAGTTCTGATTATGAAATAGCGATACAACAAGGATCAACACATATCAGAGTTGGAAGTTTGATTTTTGGTGAAAGAAATTACAATTAAGAATTACTTTTAAATTAATAATAAAAAAAAGCAGCATGAATGAATCATTGCTGCTTTTTTAATTTGTTTTTTTTCTATTAGTTATTGATAATTACTTTAAATGATTTTTTGATACCATTGTCAATAACGGTTAAAAAATAAGTACCATTATAAAGCCCTATTGTTTCAAAGTAACAAATAGTACTGCCTTGGTAAAAATCTTTCTTTGCAATAACTTGCCCAGTTAGGTTACTTAACTCAACTTTTAAATCATGAGTTAATAATTCTTTGGATTGAATCATGATGATATCGGCACTTGGATTTGGATATATGTTAATAGCGGCATCTAAATTTATGGATTGTAAATTAGTGGTTGCACTGCCAGTATAGGTTGTTGTAGTTTCTGTAATCGAAGTTACTTTGCTTACATTTTTCACACCATAAAAAGTAGGCCCAACTACGTATGGATAGGCAGAATTATGATTAGCATCAACTGTTGCAAAATAACAATAAGTTCCTAACGGATATTCAGGAGTTACACAAAATCTTCCATTGTGTATATCCAAATAATCCGGCGTTAAGGTTGTTGTTGGCACATATTCGTAATCTTCTTTAAAATAACCCAATGGATAGGTTGAACTTACCGCTGGACCAGGAGTAACTGTTGCTGTGCTTGTATACAAGGTGTTTCTTGTTGTGATACTTCTTAAATTAAAACTTGATTTCATGCGAACAATCCCACCTGTGCCGTCTGCATTTTTATAACCATAAGCCCCATAAATTGGAAAACCATCAGCGGCATAGCCAATTAATGGTGAATGAACGGTTGAATTAATAACGTATAAAGCATCTGATGCATATAAGTTACAAATAGTTGAAATAACAGTTAGGTCTAAATTAAAAGCACTTGGATTTTGATGATGGTGATAATTAGTCATAGCTGGATGTCCTTTTGCGCAGTCAAATCCTAAGCGTTCACCTACCACAGCATCTCTATTCCAAACACCATCTCCGGTGCAAGGAGGCATGATAGGGCCACCACATAATGAATTGGTTGAACTTTTCCATGATACACCATCTCTGTAATCAAATAATGATACGCCATTTATAAATACACCTATTGTTCCTCCTGTTGTTGGTGACAATGAACCTGTATTTGCAACCGGTACTAAAGGAATTTTATAAATGTTGGAGTTGTTACCACCTTGATTTGGATTGCCATCTAAATAGGGGCCAATAACATAAGATGGAATACCAGTACAACTAACATATACAAAGTTTGTAGAATATTTTACACTTTGTACGTTTGCTAAGTAGGTATCATTAATGGGCGTTGAATTTCCGCTCACGTAATGACGGCCTGTAATGCCTGTTGTATTTCTGAGCCACGACGAAATAACTGGACTCACTTGAGCCAATGAAGTTGAAGCAATGATACTTGCTCCTAGTAGTGATGTGATTTTTGTTTTCATATTGTTTTTTTTATTGTTTTTATTAGATTGCAATTATTTTTTATAAAAGTTATTTAAATTATTTTCTGAAATAAATTTGACAGCCAATTGATTTCGTTTCAGGTATTTTAATTTCTCTATTATTTAGTAAGTCTTCAATTGCATTACGTACAAAATGATTTTGAACTTTTTTCGGTTCAGCTCCATTGTCGTCAATAGCGCCACTGTATTTTAGTATCCATTTTTCATTTTCCTTCCATATAACAAATGCATGTGGTGTTTTTTGAGCATTAAAATTTTTGGCAACTAATTGTTCTTCATCAAATAAATACGGAAAATTAAATTTTTCATTTAATGCTTTCATTATCATCCTCGAGTATGTATCTTCTTCGTACATGATTGTATCAGTAGAACTAATCGCTATTAATGGAATCCCTAAAGGTTTGTATTTTGTATTTAATTCGTTAAATCTTTGCGGATATAATTTCGCAAAAGGACAATGGTTGCA
>JBILCJ010000027.1:0-16743 GCA_044353195.1 Bacteroidia bacterium
TTAAAAACATGCTTTTATCTTTCAAATCCGCTGTAGTAATACAAAATGAAATATTGTTTTTTTCAAGCATGGCTAAATTAGCTGGCGCCATTTCCCAATGCTTCAATTCGGTAAGTGATGCTTGTTCTGCATCATATGGATCCTCTACATCAATGGCATCTGGAAAATTAATCGGAATAATAAACTTAGAAAGTGTGTTTTGTATGTCGTACAATCTTTGATATTCATTACCACCACCTTTGATGATGTATTTTATTTTAAACTCATCGCCAATTTGTTTTGCTCTCACATCATTGTATTTATCACCTCCTTCAAAGATGGAAGGCAATTCTTGTAATTTATTAAATGCGTCTAATGTAATGTTATACTCTATTTTAGTTCCATTAGTTTTGTACCATTGTGCATCGTAATAAGTTTGGCGGAGTAATGCAATCGCACCCATTAATGAAGATGGATAATCTTGAGGAGATGTCCCTTTCTTGAATGAATAAAAAGCAGCTGTTCTATCTTTAATCATCGTTTCATTTTCTTTAGCCTGGGCAAGACAAACGAGTGCACCACTTCCCCTAACAATTCCATCTTTTTGAGACGTCAACACAGCTCCGAAGCCCTGTTTTCGATACTCATCTGCTGCTCCTTGATTATGAATAAATAGTTTAAAAGCTTCTACATCACTTTTAATAGCTTGATTAAAACCAAAAGCCCCTTTTCTTGGAACATCTACACGGTCTACTTTCTTAACCTCAGGCATACCGTATTCACTATACAAATCAATGAAGGCTGGATATACATGTTTTCCTTTTAAATCAACAGAAATGGCTTCCTTTGGCACCTGAAATTTATCAGAAACACTCAATATTCTTTTATCTTGAATGATAATTGTTGCACGAGTAATTACAACATCAGCATCAACATGTAAGGTGCAATTTGTAAACGCATAGATAGTATGTGTTCCATTTGGCGCACCGTTAGTAGGAAATGTTGTTTGACAAAAAAGTATGTTGACACAACATACACTGCCAATGAAAATTAAAATAAAATAACGCATAGTTTTATAGATATATAACAAATATAACATTATAGGTAAACCATAAAAACGAGTTTATCGCTTTTAATTAAGGATAAATTGTTAATTTTGAAATTCAAATCTTAATTTAAAAAAATATGGCAACAGGAATGCTTCATACACACTACTTAATGGTAGTATTATTCACGCTTATTTACTTAGTTAAAACAATTTTATTATTAAGTGATAAGCATGAACTTTTAGAAAAATTTAAAAAGAAAACTAAAGTGGCAGAAATGATTGTAAGCTTTGGATTTTTAGCTACTGGGATTTTCTTAATGACGCAATTACCTTCTATTAATATGTTTCATATTATTAAAATCAGTTTAGTGTTATTTTCTATTCCACTTGCAGTGATTGGCTTTAAAAATAAAAATAAAGTATTGGCATCTTTATCGTTTTTTTTAATCATCGTATCATTCTCTTTAGCTTACAAAGCAAAGGATATGAAAGCAGGGACAAAAACATTAGCTCAAACGGGTAAAGAAATTTTTGAAGAAAAATGTTCGGTATGTCATGGTAATGATGGAAAATTAGGGCTAAGTGGTGCTAAAAATTTAGCTATCACAACTTTAAATCATGAAGGTATTGTTGAGATTATTACAAATGGAAAAAATGCCATGGTCTCTTACAAAAATACCTTATCAGCCGGACAAATTGAATTAGTTTCAGCATATATCGAAGCTGATTTAAAAGGAAAATAATCCTTTCACTTAATGAAAAAAGTACTTAACGTTACCGAAAAAGAAATTGAAACAGCTGTATTAATTGGGGTTATCAACAAACAACAAAACGAAGCACTGTCATTTGAATATTTGCATGAATTGGCTTTTTTGGCCGAAACGTATGGTGTTGTTACAAAAAAAACCTTTACACAAAAGCTCGAAAAAGCTGATAAAGCAACTTTTATTGGAAAAGGGAAATTAGCAGATGTAAAAGCCTATATCGTTGAAAATAAAATTTCGGTAGTCATTTTTGATGATGAATTATCTCCTTCTCAACAGCGAAATTTAGAGACAGAATTAGGCGTAAAAATAATAGATAGAACAAATTTAATTTTAGAAATTTTTTCGCAACGTGCACAAACTGCTCATGCTCGAACGCAAGTTGAATTAGCACGCCAAAAATATTTATTACCACGCTTAACTGGTATGTGGACTCACTTAGAAAGACAGCGCGGTGGAACAGGTACGCGTGGTGGTGCAGGTGAAAAAGAAATTGAAACAGATAGACGTATTTCGCGCGATAGAATTGCACAACTACAAGATGATTTAAAAATTATTGATAAACAAATGGCCACACAACGAAAAAATCGTGGCGAATTTGTAAGAGTTGCACTAGTTGGTTATACCAATGTTGGCAAATCAACCATCATGAATTTAATGAGTAAAAGTGACGTGTTTGCCGAAAATAAATTATTTGCAACACTTGATACTACCGTAAGAAAAGTAACCATCGAAAATTTGTTTTTTTTATTGTGCGACACTGTTGGATTCATTCGAAAACTTCCCACACAATTAGTTGAAAGTTTTAAAAGTACCTTGGATGAAGTTCGTGAAGCAGATTTACTCATACATGTTGTAGACATTTCTCACCAAAATTTTGAAGATCATATTAACGTTGTTAAACAAACACTGATTGATATTGGAGCTGGCGACAAGCCAACCATTTTAGTGTTTAATAAAATAGATGCATTTACGTTCGTGAAAAAAGATGAAGATGATTTGACACCAACTACGAGAGAAAATATTTCGTTAGAGGAGTTAAAAAACACATGGATGAAAGATTTAAATGAAAATTGTTTATTCATTAGTGCTCATCAAAAAACTAATATGGATGAATTAAAAAAAACAATTTACGATACAGTAAAAGCCATACACATCAAACGATTTCCTTATAATAACTTATTTTATTAAAATTTAAACTCATATGAAAATTGCCATTGGAAGTGACCACGCAGGTTTTGAATTAAAAGAACAATTAATTAATTACTTAAAAGAGAAAAACAGTTCTATTTTTGACAAAGGATGTTTTAGTTTAGAAAGAGCGGATTATCCTGATTTTGGGCACGCTGTGGCCTTATCTGTTTTAAATAAGGAAGTTGACTTTGGTATATTGATGTGCGGAAGTGGGAACGGCATTAACATGAGTGCTAATAAACATGCTGGTATACGCGGTGCATTATGTTGGAACCAAGAGATAGCATCATTAGCAAGATTGCATAATGATGCTAATGTTTTAGTGTTGCCAGCACGATATATTACTCTAGAAGAAGCAAAAAAATGCGTTGATGCTTTTTTTGATAACGCTTTTGAAGGCGGGAGACACGCTGATAGAATTAAAAAAATAGATTGCTAACTATCGTTCAAAGATTTCTTTTCTGAAATTTTACTTAACAATTTCGTAACATTAAGGTTATATTAATGATACATTAATATGTTTTTTTTGCGCTCAGTTAATATATACTTTACATGAAAAAAACATTTATTTTACCTGCTGTTATTGTTTTGTTTACACAAACTTATTTTTCTCAAGTTATTTCTAATGATAGTTTAGCGAAAGAACTACTTGCTTTAAGAAAAGAAATTCAGCTTCTAAAACCGAGCTTAACATCAACTGCGATTGCAAATACAACCGAAGAAAAAAAATCTGGATGGTACGAAAAAATTAACATTCGAGGTTATGTCCAAGTAAGATATAATCGTTTATTTGAAACAAACCCTGATTTAAAAAGTGATCAAGGTGATAAATCCATTGGGAACTTTGGAGGCTTTTTTATAAGACGAAACCGCCTTATCATAAGCGGCCAACTAAGTGATCATGTGTATTTTTACATTCAACCAGACCTTGCATCATCTGCATCGACAACGAGTTTACATTTTGCACAAATAAGAGATGCTTACTTTGACGTATCCTTAGATAAAAACAAAGAATTTAGATTTAGAATAGGGCAAAGTAAAGTACCTTATGGCTTTGAAAATATGCAATCAAGTCAAAACAGACTTCCTTTAGATAGAAATGATGCTTTAAATAGTGCCGTTGCAAACGAACGAGATCTTGGAGTGTTTTTCTATTATGCACCCAAAAAAGTAAGAGAACTCTATAATTCATTAGTGAATGACGGTTTAAAGGGGTCTGGAGATTATGGTATTTTTGGTGTAGGATTGTATAATGGTCAAACGGCTAATAAACCAGAAATAAATAATAATTCACATTGGGTTGCACGATTATCTTACCCTTTTAAATTAAGAAATCAAATTATTGAGCCAGGCATACAAATGTACAGCGGCCAATACAAACTAGACCAAACAACTACAGGAGTTAAGAAAAACGCAACATTAGACTATTTAGACGAGCGAATGGCGGCATCATTTATTGTATATCCAAAACCATTTGGTATACAAGCAGAATACAATGTCGGGAAAGGCCCGCAATATGATTTTGTAAAGGATAGTATTTCAACAAAAGATTTAAAAGGTGGTTATGTGACTCTAAGTTATTTAATCAAGGTGAAAAAACATATCATTATCCCATTTGCTCGATATACATTTTACGACGGAGGAAAAAAGTTTGAACTTGATGCGCGAGCTTATAATGTAAAAGAATTTGAAGGAGGAATAGAGTATCAACCATTCAAAAATTTTGAAATTACAACGAGCTGGGTTCATTCTGAGAAATGGACTTCAGATAAAGCGAAAAAAGATAATTTTCAAGTCGGCTCTTTCTTAAGAATTCAATGTCAATTAAATTTTTAATTAACTTTACCTTAACATCAACTACGGCTAAACTAAATATATTTACCACGGTAAAAAAACAACTTAACTATGACAACAACCTTAATTATTTTTTTAGTAATATGTCTTGTACTAGCTTGTACATTTGAATTCGTTAATGGCTTTCACGATACGGCTAATGCTGTAGCAACAGTTATTTATACGAACTCCATGAAACCTACAACAGCCGTAGTTTATAGTGGTATTTTAAACTTTATTGGCGTAATGACCGGTGGTATTGGTGTAGCAATGGGTATTGTAAACTTATTACCAATGGAGGTACTTGTTGATAGTAATGTCTTCCATGGCATCGCTATGATTCTTGCTTTATTACTTTCTGCTATTATTTGGAATTTAGGAACTTGGTATTTTGGATTACCTGCTTCAAGTTCTCATACATTAATTGGCTCTATTTTAGGAATTGGTATCGCTTTTTATTTTTTGCCAGGAAATGTTGGTGGAAGTGCTGTAAACTGGGATAAAGCGAAAGATACAGGTTGGGCTTTATTAGTTTCTCCTTTTGCAGGATTTGCGGCTGCAATTGTAATCATGTTTATTTTTAAACGATTCGTAAAAAACGATTTATTTTACAAGGAACCAATTCCTGGAAAAAAACCACCTATTTGGATCAGAATGTTACTTTGGGCAACGTGTGGATTAGTTAGTTTTTTTCATGGACAAAATGACGGGCAAAAAGGAGTCGGTTTAGTTATGATGATTTTAATTGCGATTATGCCAGCATACTTTTCTTTGGATCAAAGTATTAACTTACAAAGTATTAATGCCAATGTTTCAGTCATCGAAAAAATAATTTCAACAACTGATACTACTCAATTTGGGAAAGATGAATTTAAAAATTTCTACAGCATTAAAAAGCATTCGGAGCATTTTGCTCAAGCAACTAATGGGAAAGCCTTTGTGGATGGCATCGGTGCGACAGAAAGATTTGAATTAAGAAAAGATATTGTAAAAATTACAAAAGGTGCCGAAAAGCTTTTAAAAAGTGAAAATGTAGCTATTTCTAAAGCTGATGCAGTATCAATAAAAAAAGAAATTTCTAGCGCAAAAAAACTAGTTGAGTTTGCACCTTCTTGGGTAATTATTATGATTTCAATTTCCTTAGGCTTAGGAACAATGATTGGCTGGAAACGCATTGTGAAAACTATTGGAGAAAAAATAGGAAAACAACATATGAGTTATGCACAAGGTGCATCTGCTGAAATAGTTGCAGCAATAGGCATTGGCGTTGCAACAGCATATAAAGCGCCAGTAAGTACCACACACATGTTAAGTTCAGGTATAATGGGAAGTATGGTTGCAAAGAAAGGATTGAAGAATTTACAACGTGGCACCATCACCAATATTTTATTAGCTTGGGTTCTAACGTTACCTGTAACTATTATTCTTTCAGGAGGATTGTTCTTATTATTTAGAGCTATTTTGTAATACTGTTTAAACATCGAATTAAAAGGGTAGCAAATGGCTACCCTTTTTTTATTTAACCATTGTTGTCTCACTCATTTTTTAATTGTAATCATCTCTTCTAACATTGACATATTGGATTCTTCCATTATAAGAACAATACTCTAGAGTCTACATTAGGCCTATTTTAGCAACTACTAAATTGCTAACTACTTTTACAATGAACTTAATATGCATACTTTATTTATCATAAAGCTTCTCATTTACAAATTTGAATTCTTTATAAATTCTTCAAAACAAAAAACCCTCAACATAAATGTTGAGGGTTTTTATTATTTATTTTGAAGAGATACTGAACCAAGTTCAGCATGACTACAACAATTATGCTTCGTCTTCTACCTCTTCTTTACTAGCCATTAATCGCTCGTACTCTTCTTTGCTTCCTACTACAATTTTCTCGTACTGGCGTAAACCTGTACCAGCAGGAATTAAATGTCCAACAATTACGTTTTCTTTTAATCCTTGTAGTGTATCCACTTTTCCGTGCACTGCTGCTTCGTTTAATACTTTAGTGGTTTCCTGGAACGATGCTGCAGAAATCCAACTATTAGTTTGTAACGATGCTCTTGTAATACCTTGTAAAATTGGTGTTGCTGTTGCAGGAACTGCATCACGTGCTTCAACTAGTTTTAAATCTTTACGACGTAAAACTGAATTCTCATCACGTAATTTACGAGCTGTAACAATTTGTCCACGTTTTAAGTTTTCAGAATCTCCAACTTCAACAACCACTTTTTTACCGTACAATTCATCATTCTCAGCCATAAACTGAATTTTGTTAATCAATTGTGCTTCTAAGAATGTTGTATCTCCTGGATCTTCAATTTGAACTTTACGCATCATTTGACGAACAATCGTTTCGAAATGCTTATCATTTAATTTTTGACCTTGCAAACGATACACCTCTTGGATTTCATTCACTAAGTATTCTTGAACAGCCGTTGGCCCTTTGATTGATAAAATATCACCAGGGGAAGTTGCTCCATCTGATAATTGCTCACCAGCTTTCACAAAATCATTTTCTTGTACCAAAATATGTTTAGATAATGACACTAAATAACGGTGTTGCTCACCAGTTTTAGCTTCCACTACTACTTCGCGGTTACCACGTTTAATTTTTCCAAAAGAAACGATACCATCAATTTCAGAAACTACTGAAGGATTACTTGGGTTACGCGCTTCGAATAACTCTGTTACACGAGGTAAACCACCGGTAATATCTCCTGTTTTTCCAGTGATACGAGGGATTTTAACTAAAATTTGTCCTAACTCAACCTTTGCTCCTTCATTAATAACGATGTGTGCAGCAATAGGTAAATTGTATGTTTTTAAAGCTTCGCCTTTTTTATCAACGATTCTTAATAACGGACTTAACGTTTTATCTCTACTTTCAATAATTACTTTTTCGCGGAATCCTGTTTGTTCATCGGATTCTTCACGGTAAGTAATGTTTTCTTTAATACCTTCAAAATCAACTGAACCAGCAAATTCTGAAACGATAACTGCATTATATGGATCCCAATCACAAATCACGGTTCCTTTTTTCACTTTAGCGCCTGGCTTAATGTATAATTGAGAACCGTAAGGAATGTTACCTGTTGTTAATGTAATTCCTGTGTTTGCATCAACGATTCTTACTTCCGTAGAACGGCCAATAACAACATTTGCTTTAGTTCCATCTGCATTTACACGCTCAACGGTACGTAATTCATCAATCTCAGCAAGACCATCGTACTTAGCAACATAACTAGAAGATGCTGCTGTATTTGATGCAGTACCACCAACGTGGAATGTACGTAAAGTTAACTGTGTCCCTGGTTCTCCAATTGATTGTGCTGCAATAACACCAACCGCTTCACCTAATTGAACTTGACGTCCGTTAGATAAATTACGTCCGTAACATTTTGCACAAACACCTAATTTACTTTCACAAGTTAACACAGAGCGAATTTCAACTGATTCAATTGGTGATGCTTCAATTAGATCACAAACATCTTCAGTAATCATTTCGCCACCAGTTACGATTAATTCGCCAGTAGTTGGATGATACACGTCGTTTAAAGCAATACGCCCTAATACTCTTTCGGCTAATGATTCAACGATATCGTCATTGTTTTTCAATGGAACCGCTGTTAATCCGCGTAAAGTACCGCAATCTTCTTCATTAATAATAACATCTTGCGCAACGTCAACTAAACGACGAGTTAAGTAACCAGCATCAGCTGTTTTTAAAGCCGTATCCGCTAAACCTTTACGAGCACCATGCGTAGAAATAAAGTATTCTAAGATAGATAAGCCCTCACGGAAGTTAGATAACACAGGGTTTTCAATAATTGATGCAGTAGTATCACCCGCTTTTTGAGGCTTAGCCATCAAACCACGCATTCCACTTAACTGTTTAATTTGTTCTTTAGATCCACGTGCCCCAGAGTCAAGCATCATATAAACAGAGTTGAATCCTTGTTTATCAGTGCTTAACACATCCATTACTTTTTTGGTAACTTTAGAGTTAGCATGTGTCCAAATATCAATTACTTGGTTATAACGCTCGTTGTTAGTAATAAAGCCCATTGAGTAGTTACTCATGACTTCATCCACTTGAACACGCGCATCTTTAATAATTTTGAATTTCTCAGCTGGTGTTTCAATGTCACCTAAGTTAAAAGATAATCCACCTTTGAAGGCTGTTTTAAATCCTAAGTCTTTAATATCGTCAAGAAACTTAGCTGTTTTAGCCATACCTGTTTTCTTAACTACCATTCCGATAATATCACGTAATGATTTTTTAGTTAATAATTCATTGATATAACCAACCTCGTGAGGAACAACTAAGTTGAACATCACACGACCAACTGTAGTTTCAATTAATTTAGAAACTAATTCTTTCCCTTCTACAGCATTTGTTACTCTTACTTTTATCTGTGCATGAACATCAACTTGTTTTTCGTTGAAGGCAATAATAACTTCCTCTGCACTGTAAAATATTTTTCCTTCGCCTTTAACAGCATCATTAGGCAAATTCTTTTTAGATTTAGTTAAGTAATATAAGCCTAAAACCATATCCTGAGAAGGAACCGCTACTGGTGCACCATTTGATGGATTTAAAATGTTATGAGAAGCTAACATTAAAATTTGAGCTTCTAAAACTGCGGCATGTCCCAATGGAACGTGTACCGCCATTTGATCCCCGTCAAAATCGGCGTTAAATGCAGAACACACTAATGGATGTAACTGGATTGCTTTTCCTTCAATTAATTTTGGTTGGAATGCTTGAATACCTAATCTATGCAGTGTTGGTGCACGGTTTAACATAACCGGGTGACCTCTTAATACGTTTTCTAAAATATCCCAAACAATTGGCTCTTTTTTGTCTACAATTTTCTTTGCAGATTTTACCGTTTTCACGATACCACGCTCAATCATTTTACGAATAATAAATGGCTTGAATAATTCCGCTGCCATATCCTTAGGTAAACCACACTCATGTAATTTCATTTCAGGCCCTACAACAATTACCGAACGAGCTGAATAATCTACACGTTTTCCTAATAAGTTTTGACGGAAACGTCCTTGTTTTCCCTTTAATGAATCAGATAATGATTTTAATGGACGATTTGATTCTGTTTTAACAGCATTGGATTTACGAGAGTTGTCGAATAAAGAATCAACTGACTCTTGCAACATACGTTTTTCGTTACGTAAAATTACATCTGGAGCTTTAATTTCAATTAAACGCTTTAAACGGTTGTTACGAATGATAACACGACGATATAAATCATTTAAATCAGAAGTAGCAAAACGACCTCCATCCAATGGAACTAAAGGACGCAATTCTGGCGGAATAACAGGAACTGTTTTAATAATCATCCACTCTGGACGATTCTCAATATGATTATTAGCATTACGAAATGCTTCAATAACTTGTAAACGTTTTAATGCTTCGTTTTTACGCTGTTGAGATGTTTCTGTATTTGCTTTGTGACGTAAATCATAAGATAATTCATCTAATTCTAAACGTGCTAATAAATCCTGCAACGCTTCAGCTCCCATTTTTGCAATAAATTTATTAGGATCTGTGTCCTCTAATAAAGCATTTTCTTTTGGAAGTGTGTCTAATAAATTTAAGTATTCTTCTTCAGATAAAAAATCTAAATACTGTGTACCGCCTTGTGCAGCAACACCTGCATTAATTACTACATAACGCTCGTAGTAAATAATCATATCTAATTTTTTAGTTGGTAATCCTAATAAATAACCAATTTTATTTGGCAATGAACGGAAATACCAGATATGTGCAACAGGAACAACTAAGTTAATGTGACCCATACGTTCTCTACGAACTTTTTTCTCTGTAACCTCAACACCGCAACGATCACAAATGATACCTTTGTAACGAATACGTTTGTATTTACCACAATGACATTCATAATCCTTTACAGGTCCAAAAATACGCTCACAAAACAAACCATCTCTTTCTGGTTTATATGTACGGTAATTGATGGTTTCTGGTTTCAATACTTCTCCTGCACTACGCTGTAAAATAGTTTCTGGCGAAGCTAAACTAATAGTGATTTTTGAGAAGTTTGATTTTACTTTGTTATCTTTTCTTAAAGCCATTTTTTTGCTTTTTGGGTTTAGTGATAATAAAAATTTATTTACTTTTTTCCTTTGTTGACTTCGAGTGCCTCAGCCAACAAAGGAGTTAAAGTGTATCTTAATCAAGTGTTACATCTAATGCTAATCCACGTAATTCGTGCATTAATACATTAAACGATTCTGGTATACCCGGAGTAGGAATGTTTTCGCCTTTTACAATAGCTTCATACGCTTTTGCACGACCCATGACATCATCCGACTTAATAGTTAACAATTCTTGTAACACATTGGCTGCGCCGTATGCCTCAAGAGCCCAAACCTCCATCTCACCAAAACGCTGACCACCAAATTGTGCTTTACCACCAAGAGGTTGTTGTGTAATTAATGAGTATGGCCCTATTGAACGAGCATGCATTTTATCATCAACCATATGTCCTAATTTCAACATATAGATAATACCTACAGTAGCTGGTTGATCAAATTTCTCACCTGTTCCACCATCAATTAAATAAGTACGGCCGTATTGAGGAATTCCTGCTTTGGTTGTATAACTATCAATTTGTTCCATTGTAGCACCATCAAAAATTGGCGTAGAGAATTTCAATCCTAATTCTTTACCTGCCCAAGCTAATACTGTTTCGTAAATCTGACCGATGTTCATACGAGATGGTACACCTAACGGATTTAATACAATGTCAACTGGAGTACCATCATCTAAATAAGGCATATCTTCATCACGAACAATACGTGCAACAATACCTTTATTTCCATGACGACCAGCCATCTTATCACCTACTTTTAATTTACGTTTTTGAGCGATGTAAATTTTAGCTAATTGTACGATACCATTTGGTAATTCGTCACCAATTGTAATTTGAAATTTAGCACGCTTGTATTGACCTAAATAATCATTGAACTTAATCATGAAATTATGCATCAAACGCTCAATTTGCTCATTTTTATCTTTATCAGTTGTCCAATTACCTGGATTTACTTCCGAATAATCGATTTTTTCTAATAATTTTTGAGTAAACTTAGTTCCTTTTGCAATAATTTCTTCTCCTAAGATATTAGAAACACCTTGAGACGTGCGCCCATTAACTAATTCAAATAATTTTTCAATTAATTGATATTTAATGTTTGCCACATTTTTATGATGATCCGCATCTAGCTTATCAATTAAAGGTTTTTCATCAGCTTTTTGCTTTTTGTCTTTAATTGCTCGAGAGAATAATTTTTTATCAACGATAACACCTTTTACAGAAGGAGAAACACGCAATGAAGCGTCTTTCACATCACCAGCTTTATCTCCAAAGATAGCGCGTAATAATTTTTCTTCTGGAGAAGGATCAGTTTCACCTTTTGGAGTAATTTTTCCAATTAAAATGTCACCTTCCTTAACCTCAGCACCAACGCGAATAACGCCTTTTTCATCTAAATCTTTCGTTGCTTCTTCACTTACATTAGGAATATCTGGAGTTAACTCTTCCATTCCTCGTTTTGTGTCGCGCACTTCTAAAGAATATTCATCAATATGAATAGATGTAAAAATATCATCACGAATGATTCGTTCCGAAATAACGATGGCATCCTCAAAGTTATAACCTTTCCATGGCATGAATGCTACTTTTAAGTTACGACCTAAAGCTAATTCACCTTTATCAGTTGCATAGCCATCACATAATACTTGTCCTTTAGTTACTTTATCACCTTTCTTAACGATAGGTTTTAAGTTCATACAAGTACTTTGATTTGTTTTTTGGAATTTAGTTAATTTATATGTTTTAACGTCTCCTTCAAAACTTACTAATTGTTCGTCTTTAGTTCTGTTATAACGTATTACTATTTCACGAGCATCCACATATTCAACAATTCCTTCTCCTTCAGCATTTATTAACACACGGCTATCTTCCGCTACACGAGCTTCGATACCAGTACCAACAATTGGTGCTTCTGGACGTAATAAAGGAACAGCTTGACGTTGCATATTCGAACCCATTAAGGCACGGTTAGCATCATCATGCTCCAAGAATGGAATTAAAGAAGCTGCAATAGAAGCAATTTGATTTGGAGCTACGTCCATTAAATTTACTTTTGCAGGCTCAATTACAGGAAAATCTCCTTCATAACGAGCAGTTACTTTGTCATTAACAAAGTTTCCTTTTTCATCTAATTCAGCACTTGTTTGTGCAATGTTTTGTTGATCTTCTTCTTCAGCTGTTAAATAAGTAATTGGCTTATTGACATCTACTTTACCGTTAGTTACAGAACGGAAAGGTGTTTCAATGAATCCTAATTTATTCACTTTTGCAAATACACACAATGAAGAAATTAATCCAATATTTGGTCCCTCTGGAGTTTCAATAGTACATAAACGACCATAGTGAGTATAGTGAACGTCACGTACCTCAAATCCAGCACGCTCACGAGATAAACCTCCTGGCCCTAGTGCTGATAAACGACGCTTGTGCGTAATTTCCGATAAAGGATTGGTTTGATCCATGAACTGAGATAATTGATTCGTTCCGAAGAATGAATTAATTACTGAAGATAATGTTTTTGCATTAATCAAATCGGTTGGAGTAAAGACTTCGTTATCACGAACGTTCATACGCTCACGGATTGTACGAGCCATACGAGCTAACCCAACACCAAATTGAGAAAATAATTGTTCACCAACTGTACGAACACGACGATTAGATAAGTGATCAATATCATCCACATCAGTTTTAGAATTAATTAACTCAATTAAATATTTCATAATTAAGATAATATCTTCTTTAGTCAATACACGAATATTCATAGGAATATCGATGTTCAACTTTTTATTGATACGGAAACGACCTACTTCTCCTAAATCATAACGCTTGTCAGAGAAAAATAATTTATCAATTACACCACGAGCTGTTTCTTCATCAGGTGGTTCTGCATTACGAAGTAAACGATAGATATACTCGATTGCTTCTTTTTCAGAATTTGTAGAATCTTTTTGTAACGTATTATAGATAATAGCAAAATCAGCTGTATTAACGTCTTCTTTATGTAAGATAATAGATTTTACACCTGCATCTACAATTAAATCGATATGAATATCATCTAAAATCGTTTCACGATCTACGATTACTTCGTTACGTTCGATAGAAACAACTTCTCCAGTATCCTCATCAACGAAATCTTCAATCCATGTTTTTAAAACACGGGCAGCTAATCTACGCCCTACTTCACGTTTTAATCCTGCTTTTGAAACTTTCACTTCGTCAGCAAGACCAAAAATTTCTAAAATTTGTTTATCACTTTCAAAGCCAATTGCACGTAATAACGTGGTTACTGGTAATTTTTTCTTACGATCGATGTATGCGTACATGACATTGTTGATGTCTGTAGCAAATTCAATCCAAGAACCTTTAAAAGGGATAACACGAGCACTGTATAATTTAGTACCATTGGCGTGACGGCTTTGACCGAAAAACACACCTGGCGAACGATGTAATTGAGAAACAATAACGCGCTCAGCTCCGTTGATTACGAAAGAACCTTTTGGAGTCATGTATGGAATTGTTCCTAAATAAACATCCTGCACAATGGTTTCAAAATCTTCATGTTCAGGGTCAGTGCAATAAAGCTTTAATTTAGCTTTTAAAGGCACCGAATAAGTTAAACCACGGCTGATACACTCTTCAAGAGCATAACGTGGTGGATCTACGAAATAATCCAAAAATTCTAACACGAAATTATTTCTCGCATCAGAGATTGGAAAGTTTTCGGCAAACACTCGAAATAAACCTTCGTTTTTACGATTGTCTGGTGTTGTTTCTAATTGAAAGAAATCTTGAAAAGATTTAACTTGGATATCCAAAAAATCTGGATATTCAATTGGAAATTTGTTCGAAGAGAAATTTATTCTCTGTGATTTTTTTATTTGTGTAGCCAATGTAATTAAGTTAATAAGTTAGTATTCTTAAAAGATTCACGACAAATTACTAAAAATAGAAAAAAGGGTTAAGGTGTTTTGCCTAGCAAATACACCTCAACGCCTTTAATTTGTAAGTAAATTATTTTACTTCTACTTTTGCACCAGCTTCTTCTAAAGTCTTTTTAATAGACTCAGCTTCTTCTTTAGAGATACCTTCTTTAACTGGTTTTGGAGCACCGTCAACTAAATCTTTAGCTTCTTTTAATCCTAAACCTGTTAAGTCTTTTACAACTTTTACAACTCCTAATTTAGCTGCACCAGCCTCAACTAAAATAACATCAAAAGATGTTTTTGCTGCTGCTGCGTCGCCGCCGCCACCTGCAGATACAACTACTGCTGCTGCTGCTGGTTCAATTCCGTATTCGTCTTTTAATACTGTTGCTAATTCTTGAACTTCTTTAACTGTCAAGTTTACTAATGTTTCAGCGATTGCTTTTACGTCTGCCATTTTTTTATTAGTTTAATTTGTTTATTTTATTAATTTAAATTGTTGTGCTTACTTATGTAAGACTTGTTTATTCTTTTTTTTCAGTGTCAATTAAGCTGCTGCTTCTTCGCTATTTTTGGTTTTGTTTTCTAAACCACCTATTACGCGTTGAATTGGAGATTGTAATAATCCAATGATGTCTCCGATTAACTCGTTTTTAGATTTTAACGCTGCTAAAGAATCTAATTTATCGTCGCCAATAAATATCATATCTTCAACATAAGCTGCTTTTAATTGAGGTTTATCAGTTCCTTTGCGAAACTCTTTAATTAACTTAGCTGGAACATTTGATGTTTCTGCAAGTATTAAAGCTGTTTGGCCTTTTAGTGCTGGAATAAGTTGCGCAAGATTGCTATCGTTAGCACGCTCTAAAGCTTTCGCTAATAAAGTGTTTTTAACAACAGACATACTTACGTTTTTCTCATAACAAGAACGGCGTAATTGATTTACCTTTTCTACTGACAAAGAAGAACAATCTGCTAAATAGATTTTAGTATTAGCATTTAAAATGCTAAGTAAACGATCTATTTCCTGTGTTTTTTCTTGTTTGTTCATAGTAATGAATTTTGTTTATTAATTAAATGTTTTTGGATCGATTAAAATACCCGAACTCATTGTACTGCTCATGTAAACCGACTTAACATAAGTTCCTCTTGCAGACGATGGTTTTAATTTCATAATAGCTTGTAATACTTCCATTGCATTTTCAGTTAATTTTTGAGCGTCAAATGATGCTCTGCCAATTCCTGTGTGTACAATTCCAGCTTTGTCTACTTTAAAATCAATTTTTCCACCCTTTGAATCAGTTACCGCTTTACCAATATCCATGGTAACAGTTCCTGTTTTAGGGTTAGGCATTAAACCACGAGGTCCTAATACACGACCTAATGCACCAACTTTCCCCATTACTGAAGGCATAGTGATAATTACGTCGACATCTGTCCACCCGTTTTTAATTTTTTCGATGTATTCGTCTAATCCAACATAATCCGCACCTGCAGCTCTAGCTTCTGCTTCCTTATCAGGAGTAACAATAGCTAAAACACGCAATACTTTACCTGTACCATGAGGTAAGGTAACAGTTCCACGAACCATTTGATTAGCTTTACGAGGATCAACTCCTAAACGGATCGCAAGATCCACGGATGCATCAAATTTAGTAGTTGTAATTTCTTTCACAACTTTTGAAGCTTCAGCAACAGTGTGTGCTTTGTTCACATCGAACTTAGCGTCTGCTACTTTTCTTTTTTTAGTTAACGTTGCCATTTTTAAAAGCTTGTTTTTTGATTAATAATTAATTGAATTAGTTTTTTACAGGCGCTTCTCCTGTTGTTGTGATTCCCATGCTACGTGCAGTTCCCGCAAC
>JBILCJ010000135.1:0-6268 GCA_044353195.1 Bacteroidia bacterium
GGTCTTCTATTAAATTCTGATTTTAAATCTGGCTTCTTGTCTTCAAATAGAGTTGGAGGAAAAGGTAATGATGATATTTATTCATTTACGAGTTCGAAAGAAATTATTCCCCAGTTTACAATCAATGGAATTGTTAGGAATAAACTTTCAAGAGAACCTATCTCAAATACTAATGTTGATATATATGATGAAAGCGGAACCATTCTTAAATCTTTAAAAACAAATGAAAAGGGATATTTTGAGTTTCCGTTGAATGCCAATAAATCCTATACATTAGAAGCAGTCAAAGATGAATACTCGAAAGATGTTTTATACTTTAACACTAATGATATTTCCAATAAGAAGTTGAATTCTGATTTACTATTGCAACCATCAGGAGTATTTGCATTAGCAGGAATAGTGACTAATGGCAAAACTAAAGAACCCATTAATAATGTAGCTGTGTTGATTAAAAATAAAGTTACAGGCGAAGAAGTTTTAAAAACCTTGACAACACAAGTTGGAGATTTTGATAAAATATTGGGTACATTACTACCTGGTACAGTTTTAGATTACGATATTCAGTTACAAAAAGATGGCTTCGTCACTAAAACAATTTCTTTTAATCAAATCGTAGATAAACCAACTATTTTTAAAATCAATGAACTCATTGATATGACTTTAACACCTAATGGTAAAGGATCAGAAACGATACCAAGTGAGGCTGATATGTTTGCGTTGAATCCTATTTATTTTGATTTAAATAAATTTAACATAAGAGATGATGCTCAAAAAGAATTAAACAACATGGTTGAAAATTTAAAAATTAGAAAAAATATTGTTGTTGAAATTGTTGCCCATACCGATTGTCGCGGTTCTATTACCTACAACATGTTGTTATCAAAACGAAGAGCTATTGCTACAGCGAATTACTTAAAATCAAAAGGGGTTAGTGAAAAACAGTTTAGAATAAAATACGTAGGAGAAAATCAGTTAACAACAAATTGTCCTTGTGATGTAAAGAGCACTGATACTTGTTCTGAGGAAGATCATCAAAAAAACAGAAGGGCTAGTTTCACAGTTATTAAGGCTCAAGTAAGTAATAAAGGTATCATTAATCACTAGGATTATAATTTTTTCATGAAATATAATATGGGGCAAAGTAGATCAATATTTATAGAAGTAAAAGACTTAGTTTGGGAAAAAATCAACATTGATGACATAACTCACATCAAAGAGATTGGGAATTCTTCATTGATTTATAGAAGTGAAGGAGCTTTAATAAAAAGCTGCAAAAAAATGCAGGATATTCAACAAGCTTTGCCAATTGAATTTGAGCGCGTTCATAAAGCATATATTGTAAATATGCATTATGTAGATACAGTTTGTTTAAAAACAAATACCATTAACATGAAGTTTGATTGTTCTATTAAAATTGGAATAGCTCACAAAAAGAACATCGCGAAGTATATGAAGATTAGTTAATCAAGCAAAATAAAAAAGGTGTAGTATGCTTACTACACCTTTTTTATGAGTGGAGAATATCGGATTCGAACCGATCACCTCTTCACTGCCAGCGAAGCGCTCTAGCCAAATGAGCTAATCCCCCGTTTTTATTAGTGATTAATTTTTAGTTTTTGAAAAGAGAGCCGTTTTATTAACAACTAAACATTCAACTTTAAAAAACTAATTACAGTTTAGCTTTTATTTCAACTAAATCGTAGCCTTCAATAATATCATCAACTTTGATGTCATTAAATCCGTCAATATTTAAACCACATTCGTAGTTTGCAGTTACTTCTTTTACATCATCTTTAAAGCGTTTTAAAGAACCTAATCCACCCGTAAATAAGACAATGCCATCACGTATAACTCTGATTTTAGTATTACGCATCACTTTACCATCCAATACATAGCAACCAGCAATTGTTCCAACTTTTGTAATGTTGAATACTTCGCGTATAATAATGTTGCAAACTGTTTTTTCTTCAAATTCAGGAGCAAGCATTCCTTCCATCGCTGCTTTTACTTCATTAATTGCATCGTAAATAATAGAATATAAACGAATATCAATTTCTTCCACTTCAGCTAATTTACGTGCTGGAACAGAAGGTCTAACTTGGAAGCCTACGATAATGGCATTTGAAGCACTTGCCAACATAACATCTGTTTCGCTAATAGCCCCAACTGATTTATGAATAATATTAACTTGAATTTTTTCAGTTGATAATTTTAATAATGAATCCGATAAAGCTTCAATAGAACCATCTACATCACCTTTCACAATCACATTTAATTCTTTAAAATCACCAATAGCTAATCGTCTACCAATTTCATCAAGTGTGATGTGTTTTTGAGTACGAATCCCTTGTTCACGTTGTAACTGTAAACGTTTATTGGCTAATTCACGTGCTTCACGTTCGTCGCTCATGACATTAAATTTATCTCCAGCCGTTGGTGCACCATTCAATCCTAATAATTGAACTGGCATTGACGGTCCAGCTTCTTTTACATTAACGCCATGTTCATTAGTCATTGCTTTTACTCTTCCGCTATAACAACCAGCTACAACGATATCACCAACACGCATTGTACCTTTTTGAACGATAATATCTACAACATGTCCGCGGCCTTTATCTAATTTTGCTTCTATAACCGAACCGGAAGCTTTCGCTTTTGGATTCGCTTTTAATTCTAATATTTCAGCTTCTAATACAACTTTCTCTAATAATAGGTCAATGTTTTTACCCATTTTTGCAGAGATTTCTTGACATTGAACTTTTCCACCCCATTCTTCAACTAAGATATTCATTGCCGATAAAGCTTCACGTATTTTATCTGGATTTGCTCCAGGCTTATCAATTTTATTAATAGCAATAATCATTGGCGAGCCTGCTGCTTGTGCGTGATTAATGGCCTCTTTTGTTTGCGGCATCACACTATCATCAGCTGCAATTACAATAATAACAACATCAGTTACTTTAGCACCACGAGCACGCATGGCAGTAAATGCTTCGTGTCCAGGTGTATCTAAAAACGTAATTGATTTCCCACTATCCATTTTTACATTGTAACTACCAATGTGTTGAGTAATCCCCCCAGCTTCGCCTGCAATTACGTTTGATTTTCTAATATAATCTAATAAAGATGTTTTACCATGATCAACGTGTCCCATAATGGTAACAATAGGAGGACGTTCAATTAAATCAGTTGGATCTTCAGCTTCTTGTTCTTCAATAGCTTCTTGTACTTCTACACTTACAAATTCAGTTTTGAAACCAAATTCTTCTGCTACAATCGCTAAAGTTTCAGCATCTAAACGTTGGTTAATAGAAACGAACATCCCTAAGCTCATGCAAGTAGAAATAATTTGTGTAACGGATACATTCATCATTTGAGCTAATTGATTAGCCGAAACAAATTCTGTTACTTTCAACGTTTTCTTTTCTAAATCAGAAGCCTCTAATTCATCTGCTAATTTTTCTCTCACATCATCGCGTTTATCACGACGGTATTTAGATGTTTTTGATTTAGAGCCCTTATTGCTTAATCTTGCTAATGTTTCTTTTATTTGTGCTTGAATTTCAACGTCTGTTAAAGCTGGACGAGCTTCACGATTTGTAGGAGCGCGTTTTGCTTTAGGATCACCATATTTTTCTTTTGCCCTATCTTTTGCAATTTGCGCTTGTTCGGTTCCTACTTTCTTGATTTCTTCCGCGCTCATGCTTCCTTTACGGATACGTTTACGTTTTTTCTTGTCAATGGCAGAATTAGAAGGTGCTGCTGTTTTTTGTGGCACTTTAATAACTGGTAATTCTATTTTACCCATTATTTTTGGACCTTCTAGTTTTTGGTAAACAGTTTCATGAAAAACTTCTTTTGCTTCTTCAACAGGAGTTATTTTTTCTTCATCTAAAACAGGTTGTTCAATGATGGAAGATTCTTCAATTACTTCTTTTTTGTCTTTTGAACTATTTTTTTTCGGCTCGGATTTTACATCACTTTCCTTTTTTGATTTTTTGTCTGGTTTTGTTTTGGGATTGATAGCAGACAAATCTACCGTACCCAATACTTTAGGCCCACTTACTAAAGAAGTGTTTTCTTTTATCTCAGAAGTTTCTTCTAGAGGCGTAATATGAATTTCTAGTGCTTTTTTAGCAGCCGCTTTTCTTTCCGCCTCTGCTTTTTCTTCTGCAGCTTTTAAGGCCGCTGCTTCAGCAATTGCTTTTTGTTTTTGCTCTTCCTCACGTGCTCTAATTACTTTTGGATCTTCAAGAACGATAGATTCGCGCTTCATTTTTAAGCTGCTTGAGCCAATGTGTTGAGCTTCTTCTTTGGCAGATTTATCTCCTGAAAATTCTTTTGATAATAAAGAATATTCTTCATCGCCAATTTTCGCATTGGGATTATTTTCTACCGGACGACCTTTTGAAGCCAAGAATTCGGTTATTTTACCTAATGATAAATTAAATTCTTTCGCTACTTTACTAAGTCGCATTTGTTTTGCTTCTGACATATTATTTTATTTCCTTGTCGTTTTAAATTTCAAATGTGCCTTTTTATTTTACAATAGAATGCTAACTATTATGCAATCACAAACAATCTATTAATCTTCGAATTCCGATTGTAATACTTGCTTAACATCTTCAATGACTTCAATGGTTAACCCAGTTCGTCTTGCTAATTCATCCGCGTCTAATTCTAAAACTGATTTAGCTGTATCACATCCAACAGATTGTAACGTAGCGATAACACTTTCTTCAATCTCGTCAGAGAATTCAATTAAATCCACGTCATCAATATCAACAGTTGTTTCCTCACTATCTCTATAAACATCAATCTCATAACCAGTTAATTTTCCAGCTAATTTGATATTAAATCCACCTTTGCCAATTGCTAAAGAAATTTGATCAGGCTTTAAAAATACTTCAGCACGCATTGTTTCTTCATTTAATTTAACTGAAGTTACTTTTGCAGGGCTTAACGAACGCTGAATTAGCAATGGAATATTTGTCGTGTAATTAATAACATCGATGTTTTCATTTTTTAATTCACGAACAATTCCATGAATACGAGAACCTTTCATACCAACACAAGCTCCAACTGGATCGATGCGATCGTCATAAGATTCTACCGCCACTTTAGCTCTTTCGCCTGGCTCACGAACAATTTTCTTAATAGTGATTAAACCATCAAATACTTCTGGAACTTCCATTTCAAATAAACGCTCTAAGAAGGATGGAGCTGTACGTGACATAATTACAGAAGGCGTGCCGTTTTTAAGTTCTACTTTATATACAACCGCTTTTACCGAATCTCCTTTTTTAAAGAAGTCGGATGGAATTTGTTCTGTTTTTGGAAGCAATAATTCATTTCCTTCATCATCCAAAAGCATAATTTCTTTTTTCCAAACTTGATATACCTCTGCATTAATAATATCTCCAATTCGCTCTTTGTATTTATTGAATATGTTTGTTTTCTCTAATTCAAGAATTTTTTGAACTAAGTTTTGACGAACTGATAATACATTACGACGTCCGATTTCATCAAGCTTTACAAGTTCTGTAACCTCTTCCCCAATTTCAAAATCTGGCTCAATTTTGTGAGCATCGGTTAAACTAATGTGTTTATTTTCATCATAATCAAAACTATCTTCAGCAAATTCATCATCAACAATAGTTCTGTTTTTATAAATTTCAATATCTCCTTTATCAGGATTTACAATAATATCAAAATTTTTATCTGTTCCATATTTTTTAATTAACATGGCTCTAAATACATCCTCAATAATGCTCATTAATGTAGCACGATCAATGTTTTTGTCTTCTTTAAATAATGAGAACGATTCAATTAAATTTACACTTTCCATTGTTTTGTTTTTTTGTTAAAATGGTAATACTGATTTGGTTTCTTTTACGTTATTATATGCGATAGTTATATTTTCTATAACCGTTTGATTTCCTTTACCTACTATTTTTTTCTCTCGTCGCGTTTCTTCAATAACAAATGTGTCATCGTTTGCTTCTTTTAAAACTCCTTCATATTTTTTGCCATCTTTCGTTACTACTTTAACTTTAGTTTCTTTATATTTTCTATATTGGTCTAGAACTTTAAATGATTCTGTAGCTCCTGGTGATGAAACTTGAAGTTCAAAATCCTCTTTTTCTCTGTCTAGATGGCCTTCTATAAATCTACTAAGCTCTACACAATCAGCAATAACAATGTGTTTTGGAGCGTCAATATAGACTTCAATTTTATTTCCTGCTAATATTTTAACATCAACAATAAA
>JBILCJ010000067.1:0-10444 GCA_044353195.1 Bacteroidia bacterium
TTTGTCAGAGCCTTCAAAATGAGACTCAATAAGACTTATAATCGTTTGTTTATTTATCATTTTACTAAAATAAAAAAGGGACTTTAATTCGTCCCTTACCTGTTTTTTTCTATTTGAGATTGTAAATGTAGGTAGTTTTTTTTAATTAACCAACTTTTTTTGAATTGAATCGTTGAAAATTCATTCGTAATATAGTGTTTAAGTAAATTTTAGTATTAACCAATTTAATTAAAAAGGTATGAAAACGTTATTCGATTTCTTTAAAGCTAATAAACTAGCGATTACAATTATTTATGTAATGATGAGTTTTTTTTCATTTGCTCAAAATGTTACGCCTACACCAGAAGAAAAAGCCAAGGATAATAGCATCGGGTTCATTATTATCGCCTCTATTTTGGGCGTTGGTATTTTTGGCTATGTTGTTGTAACACTTATAGAGAGGTATAATAAGAAGCATCAAAAAAACGTAGACCCTTCGGTTAAGCAGCGATTTAATAGTAGGCATCATAGAAGGAATCATCATAAGCCTGTTTAGAAACCTTTTCTAAATAATTTTCATTGTATTGATTTATGTCATAAATCAAGGCTAATTTTAACAATTAAATTAGACATGAATTTGCTAAATTATCATAATGTATTAGTAATCAATAGTTTAATAAAAATAATTTTTTTTTGATATTTGTTTCATACAATTATCTTTGTCTCAAATTTAAAACTATAAGACAATGTCAGACATTTCAACAAAAGTAAAATCTATCATCGTAGATAAATTAGGTGTAGAAGAAAAAGAAGTAACTCCAACAGCAAGTTTTACTAACGACCTTGGTGCAGACTCTTTGGATACTGTAGAATTAATTATGGAATTCGAAAAGGAATTCAATATTGCTATTCCAGACGAGCAAGCTGAAAAAATTGCAACAGTAGGTGATGCAATCACTTATATTGAAGCAAACGCAAAAAACTAAAAATTTACTTTTTAAACTTATTATTTTATGCAATTTAAGCGCGTAGTAGTTACGGGACTTGGTGCTGTTACCCCATTAGGGAGCACTGTAAACGATTATTGGAACAATTTAATAAACGGAGTTAGTGGTGCTGCAACTATTACGCGCTTTGATGCGTCTAAATTTAAAACAAAATTTGCCTGTGAGGTAAAGGGCTTTAAGGTTGAAGATTACTTTGATAGAAAGGAAGCTCAGCGCCTTGACGCTTTTTCTCATTATGGCATCGCAGCATCTGTTCAAGCTGTTGCAGATTCAGGAATTGATGCCGAAGGAATCGATAAAAATGAAATTGGAGTTATTTGGGGTTCCGGTATTGGTGGATTGGACACATTTCAAACAGAAGCATTTAATTTCGCTAAAGGTGATGGAACACCTCGTTTTAATCCTTTCTTTATTCCTAAAATGATCGCTGACATTTGTTCAGGACATATTTCGATTCGTTTTGGATTCAGAGGACCAAATTTCACAACTGTTTCTGCCTGCGCTTCTTCAACTACTGCATTAATCGATGCATTTACATATATCAGGTTAGGTAGAGCAAATGCTATTGTTACTGGTGGATCAGAAGCTGCAATTAATGAAAGTGGTATTGGCGGTTTTAATGCTTGCCAAGCTATGAGTTTAAACAATGATAGCCCTGAAACCGCTTCTCGACCTTATGATAAAACTCGTGATGGTTTTGTATTAGGAGAGGGTGGCGCGGCACTTGTATTAGAAGAATTAGAACATGCTTTGGCTCGTGGCGCAAAAATTTATGCTGAAGTAATCGGTGGTGGAATGAGTGGCGATGCTTATCATATCACAGCCCCGCATCCTGAAGGGTTAGGAGCAACTTTAGTAATGGAAAGAGCGTTAAGGGATGCAAATATCTCCCCAGACGTGGTTGATTATATCAATACACATGGTACGAGTACTCCACTTGGAGATGGCGCTGAGTTAAAGGCCATTACAAATGTATTTGGCGAGCAAGCCTACAAAATGAATATTAGTTCAACTAAATCAATGACAGGCCATTTACTTGGAGCTGCTGGTGCAGTTGAGGCTATTGCAACAGTTTTGGCTGTTAAAAACGATATTGTTCCCCCAACAATTAATCACGTTCACGATGATCCTGAAATTGACCCTAAGTTAAATTTGACATTTAACAAAGCTCAAAAACGCACAATCAATGTTGCTATCAGTAACACGTTTGGTTTTGGTGGTCATAATGCAGCGGTTGTTTTAAAAAAATACAACGGTTAATTTTATTTTGAAAATCTTATCGTTTGCTTTAACTTCATTATCAAGAGAAGATAAAGTATTTAAACAAAAATTAAAAAATATTTTAGGCTTTTCACCTACTAATTTAGCTTTATACAAACAAGCGTTTAGGCATAGCAGTTTTTCTAGCGAAATTTCAGAGCATCAACAAAGTAACGAACGCCTAGAGTTTTTAGGCGATGCTATTTTAGGAGCAGTCGTTGCGGAGTATCTTTTTCAATTATTTCCTAAAAAAGATGAGGGTTTTTTAACCCAAATAAGAAGTAGAATTGTGAACGGGCAACACCTTTTTACGTTGTCAAAAAAGTTTGGCCTAGATGCATTACTTCAATCTAAATTAACTAAGAAAGAAAAACTTAGTTCCTCTGCATATGGAGACGTATTTGAAGCTTTAATTGGAGCAATTTTTTTAGATAAAGGATTTAAGAAAACAAAAAAATTTATTGTTAACACGATTATCAAAACTCATTTAGATTTAAATACGTTGCTCGAAAATGACACGGATTATAAATCTAAATTTCAAATTTTAATGCAGCGTCAAAAAAAACAGTTTGAGTATATAGTTTTAAGCCATGATTTTAGTGGTAAAGAAAAGACATATAATATTCAATTGATTGCAGACGGCAAGGAATTAAGTGTATTTGAGCATAAATCTAAAAAAGTAGCCGAACAAAAAGCTGCGCAATTAGCACTAGAGTTATTAGAAAGAAAAGGAATTTAGTTAAAAGAACGCTCTTATTTGAGCACCACCAATATTGATTATTTTACTATTTGAAGATTTGCGGCCATCGTAGTTAATTGTAATTTGAATATTTTTATTTAGGTTATGTTGGTAGCTGATATTCCAAGTATAATTATTGCCAGTTTTTAATGCATTAAGCATTTCGTAGGCAATGGCAGTGTTTTCGTTGTCGTTGTAGGTAATTTGTATCACATTTATTTTTCCAGTTAAACTTCCTTTTTCTAACTGATTGAATTTGAATTCAAACCCAAAATTATTTATTTCTGCTTTTTGAAAACCTTCTTTCATAATATTTTGCTTAGCATTATAGTTGTAACTCAAGCTCAGTTTAAAAGTCGTATTCGGCTGATAGTTTAGTTTTTGTTCGATATCATAGTATTGTAATGTGTAATTTCTTGAAATTAAAAATTCAGAATTATTTTGTTTGATCCCAAAAACAGTATTGTTTGTAATGCTCCAAGCACGAGTAAAATTTAATCGAATTCTAAATTCGTGATTGGTATTTCCCCTTGTTTCGTAACCATTTATATTAAGTTGCTTGCTTAAATTATTTTGATAGGTGTAATCTATTCCAAATACAGTAGCGCTTTGATTAAAAAAAACACTTTGTCGTAATGATGAATTTAATGCAGTAATCAATGTATCATTTAAATTAATGGTGATTGGATTAAAGGAAAATAAATCTCCATTCTCATTAGTTTTTTTGTCTATGCGGTATACACTTTGAGATGCAAAACGACTAATGAATTTTAACGCTTTTGAATTGTTGTCTTTCAAAAATACACTTGGCCGTAAATTTAAAGAAAAGCTAAATTGATCATGTAACACTTTTACGTATTGATTTGTGGGTGTATATATTTTAATGTATAAAGCTTGGTCACTAAATTGGGCAATTTCAAATTCATTAATTTCTTTTATACCATTGTCGTTATAATCTTTCCAAGCATATGTTCCTTGTCCTGCAGCAACTAATAAATAATAATATTCTTTTTTATTTTCAAGTCCGTAACCTGTTTCATAAAACAAACTTGTTGTTATGAAATTTTTTAAAAATCGTGGAGCATATTCTAATCGACTCAGTAACGTATTATCAGGTTTTAAAAATTGACTTCTTGCATTTTTTAATTCTAGTTCGCGATACGTTAATATAACAGAAAATGGATGATTTTTTAAACTATTTACATTTGCTGAAAACCCAGCATTTATTGCCTTTGTCGAGTCTTTTAAATTAGCAGAGTAGGCCTGCATATCTTTTCTTTCGCGGTAAAAAACTTTGTATAAATTTCCACTAGTATCTTTATTTGTAATATTGGTTTCCCATTCCCATAATTGGTAGCTTCGACTGGTTAAAGAATCGCGACCTGTTTTTTTGAATTTATTTTGTTCAAACTCATCAAGCACATTTATTTTTAATTTCCAAAACGTATGAGATAATGCTGTTTTGTGCCTATAAAATTGACTTGTTTCTAAATTGTATTGACTTGTTAAATAAGAGCCATTGTATTCAATCGCATTATATTCTGTTTTATATACGCTTTGTAAATTGTTTTTTAATCCTTTATAAAAACTTCCTTCATCAAAAAATGATACACCATACATAATTTTGGCGTTGTTGTTTTTTTGTAACCCTATTTGTGCATGTCCAATATGCTGATCAGCATTTATTGGCGCAGTTATAGGTCTATTCCAATCCCTTTCAAATTCAACAGTTCTGAATCTTTCAATTGGATTAAATGAGCGTTGTACGTATTCATATCCAAGATTATAAACAGCGGTTGATTTTATTTTTTGTGCTGTATCTAGTTTAATGACATGTTGATTATTACTGATTAATTTAAATCCAATTCCATTATCATCATTTGAATCAAAACTACTATATGTATTAAGGTCATTTTTAGTATAAACGCCTTCTATATCTAAATTGTGATTAACATCAATATTGTAATTTCCTCCAATGCTGAACATCTGTTTTTGTTTGGGTGTTACTAAAGGAATGACAGGTTCATAGTTACCTTGTGCTATCCCTGAAATTGGAGCAATCCATTTATAAACTTTTCCATTTGCTACACTTAATACTTGAATATAATTTCCTGCATTTTCTCCAACGTAACTAAATTTTACTCTATATTTTGCACTATCTGAATTGCTAGAATAAACATAAATGCCTTTGTAGGTGATGCTAACAACAGTGTCTTTTTTCCAATAAAAAATATCATTTGTGTTAAAAGTAACTAATTCAGCCCCACTCGAGACCGATTTATTGAGCGTGTCGCCAACTTGATACATGATTAATTTTTGTTGGTCGGTGAGGGTTTGTTGTAATGTTTTATTTTTGTTGTCTTGTTCTCCAAAAAAATTGATTCGTAATTTCATTTTTTTCATTTCAATCTCTTCACTAAAAAAATACAATGATCGCGCGTAATTTCTCTCAGCATATTGCATTTCCACAATGATACGTTTATCCTTTGTTATGATTTGTTTTGCTGTAAACGTAATCTCGGATGTATTGTAATCAATGATGTAATCATGTTCCTGTCCGCGTTGCAATAATTTCCCGTCTATATAAACTCTTTCCGTTCCAGAAAGTGTAATAATAAATAATTCGTTATCTGCACCTTTTAATCTGTAAGGACCTTGATTGTTTTCTATTCCTTGAATAGTGTTTCGTGCAAATTTACCTTTACTTACAGCGCCACTCACCTGCGTTTTAAAAGTTATAGTCTTATTATTAATGGTGTCACTTGAATTATTAGATAGATATAATCCTTGCGAACGTTTATAAAAATTCATGAAATAACTCGTTGGTTTTTGTAATTGAAAATCCCCTACAATGAGTTTTGATGTTTTGTTTGATAATTGAACAAATACTTTATCAAATTCCTGAAGTTGAGCCGTTGTGCCATCTGCTTGAAATGGAATATTATCATCCGTTGCGGCTAAAAGTAGATCAACATCTTGGGTTAGTTTTCCATTCACTTGTAAATTTAAACTCGAATTAACCACTACGTCTTGATTATTTCCGAAACTTATCCCTCTGCTAATACTACCATTTTTATTTAATCCATCATTAATAAATCCTTCATTAATTAATTCGCTACCTTTAAAGGCTAATGAAATTGGGCTTTGTGGAAGAGATAAATCTTTTGTAAGTAAAGAAGTGCTTTTATGAAAGTATGGTTTTTCATAGTTGAAAGCAAATGTTTTAAATGATATCTGTAAAGTGTCGTTTATTTTTTTTTTAAACACAATGTTTTTTTTAGGATAATTGATGGTGTAATATGAAGTGTCGACAATCCTATTTGGTGTTTTGATTTTAATTGATCCAGGGATTATACTGAGTGTGTCTAAGAAAATAGTATCATTTTTAGGAATGTATATTTTTGTTTTTACGTTTGATTGTGCCTGTGTTTGAAATACTATTCCAAAACAATAAATACTGATATATAAACGTAAAAATCTCACCTGTTGAATAACGATTTATAAATATAGAAATTGTATTTTTAAGCATTAATATTATTTTATGAAGATTATCACATACAATGTAAATGGCATCAGAGCCGCCATGAATAAAGGCCTCGTTGAATGGTTGAAAGGAGCAAATCCTGATGTACTTTGTTTGCAAGAGATTAAAGCAACTCCTGATCAGGTTGATGTTAGTCAGTTCGAAGCTTTAGGTTACCATTTGTATTGGTATCCAGCTCAAAAAAAAGGGTATAGTGGTGTTGCTATTTTCACTAAGTTAAAACCATTACACGTTGAATATGGCTGTGGTATTGAGGCCTATGATTTTGAAGGAAGGATGATAAGAGTTGATTTCGAGACTTGCTCTGTACTTTGTGCCTATCATCCAAGTGGAAGTAGTGGCGACGAAAGACAAGCGTTTAAAATGAAGTGGTTAGAAGATTTTCAAAATTACATCAATCAGTTGAAGTCTAATACTCCTCATTTAGTTTTAGTAGGTGATTATAATATTTGTCATAAACCAATAGACATTCACAATCCTAAATCAAATGCTCAAACTTCTGGTTTTTTGCCTGAAGAGCGCGATTGGTTTGAACAATTTGTACAATCTGGATTTATTGATTCGTTCCGCTATTTTAATCAAGATCCTCATCATTATTCGTGGTGGAGTTACAGAGCGGGTGCACGAAGTAAAAATTTGGGATGGCGAATTGACTATAATTTGGTTTCAAATCATTTAGAAACACATTTAAAACGTTCTGTGATTTTGGCCGATGCTATGCATAGCGATCACTGTCCTGTTTTATTGGAACTCGAATTCTAAAATTAATCTAAAAAATAGTATTTTTTTAGATTTATACTCTATATTTGCCTTGTCACAAAAACACAAATTTGAGTATGAAAAAGCGTTTAAGCGTCATTATTTTATTGTTAGTAGTAATTACATCATGTTTAGACGAAAACAAAAATGAGCACAAATTCACTGAAATTAAGGGTGGAATGTTCATGGGTGGAGTCATGAAATTGAATGAAGTCGAAGGTTTAAAAAGTTTAAATCCGATTGCAATGAATGAAGTAAATGGGTTTCATATTGGAACTCAACTTTACGAAGGCTTGGTTAAATTTAATCAGCAAGATTTATCAATCATGCCTGCTATAAGTAGTCATTGGGAAAGTAATGAAAATCAAACGGAATGGACTTTTTATATTAGACAAAATGTTAAGTTTCATAATGATTCTTGTTTTCCTGATGGAGTGGGTCGATTTCTAGTAGCGAATGATATAAAATATTGCTTCGATAAATTATGTTTAGAGGATCCTAATAATATTCAGTTTAGCATGACTTTTAAAGATAGGGTAATAGGTGCTGATGAGACTTATCATGCATCTAAAGAAGGAAAAGTTATTGGAGTAAGTGGCGTTAAGGTTGTCAATGATTCAATGCTTACGATTTCTTTAAAAAAACCATTTGCAGATTTTTTAAATATTTTAGCGACACCTGGTTGTTGGATTTATCCTCATGAGGCAGTGGATAGTTATAAAACTGATTTTAGAATACATCCAGTAGGAACAGGGCCTTTTTATTTAGAATCCATAAATGAAGGTCAATCCATTATTCTGAAAAAAAATAGAGACTATTATTTGTCGGATAAATTTGGAAATAAACTACCTTATTTAGATGGAGTAAAATATTCATTTATTAGTGAGAAAAAATCAGAATTATTAGAATTTAAATCAGGGAATTTAGATATGCTTTACCGTTTACCTATTGAGTTTTCTCATGAGTTAATGGGTGATTTAGATAAAGCAAAGGAACAGAAAAATGAGTTTCAAATTTTAAACTCACCTTCACTTTACACTAGTTACATTGGCTTTAATTGTAACAGTATATTATTTAGTAAAAAAGATGTCAGGCTGGCTTTTAATTACGCGATTGATCGCCATAAAATAGCAGATTATACCATTCAAGGTGATGGAAGTGCGGCAGACTACGGCATGGTGCCTTATAATGAAACTTTTAAAAAAGATGGCTATGATTTTTCGGCTTTGAAAGCATATAAACTTGATGTTGCCAAAGCAAAAGCATATTTAAAAAAAGCTGGCTATCCTGAAGGTAAAGGATTTCCTAAATTGACGTTAGAAATAAATAATGGTGGTGGTGATAAAAATATTTTAGTTGCGACTGTTATTCAAAAAATGTTGAAGGAAAACTTAAACATAGATGTTGATATCAATGCTATGCCGTTAACCGAGCATATTGAGCGAGTTGCTTCTGGTAAAGTAGATTTTTTTGCATTAAGTTGGGTTGCCGATTACCCCGCGCCTGAAACATTTCTAACCTTATTTTACGGAAAGCACTTACCTATAAGTTCGACAGAAAATTCATATATAAATAAATTTAGATTTAAGAACAGTCGTTTTGATTCGTTGTTTTTAGCTTCTTATACTATTTCAGATAAGAATGAACGCTATAAATTACTTTCTCAAGCAGAGCAAATCGTATTAAATGAAGCGCCATTTATTCCTATTTTTTATCAAGAAAATTTTAGATTAGAGCAGGCAAATGTCCGCAATTTCCCTGAAAATGCTTTAAACTATATGGACCTAACAGAGGTTTATTTAATACCAAAGGAGAAGATGCCAAAAAAATAGTCATCATTGATTCGTAAACATTTCATTATTACTATTTAAAAATCTATTAAAGTATTAATAATGATGAAAACTAACAGCTAAATCTCTTTCTCCATTTTGGCTGTGGCAATTGACACAAGCCGTTGTTGGATCGCTATCTATACTAAATACGGTTGATCCATCGGAGTTAGCCTCACCCCAAAGCCAAAAACTTTTATGCTTGTACATAAAGGCGAGTAAACCATTTGATTGTACCTCTTTAACGATAAGTGACCCGTCTGGAAAGACATTGCCAATAGGTAATTTTCCGCCATCAGTTAATGCAAGTGCTGCAATTTTATTAAATTTAAGTTTAAATGCACCGTGAGGCCCATTATCCCCCGGATGAATGGTCACGGAATCGCTTTTATAATACACTAAAGAGGCATTATTCTTACAGCTATCATATAATTGTCTATCTGTTAAATTAGACTTTGGAGGTCGAAATTTATCATATTTACAATGAGTAAAGGAAATGCAAAAACAACATATTAGTGTTATTTTTAAAATCGTTTTCATCCTTACTTTGTTAGATATTTGACTAGCCAAGATTTTTTTAATGCAATTTTCCATTCGTTTTCTAATTGTAACGATGATGTTATTGAATTATTGTATACAATCGTATTTTCTGTTATTTCCCCTTTGGCAAGTAATTGCTTTATGTTTGATTGATGGACGATGTAAAATTGATCATGCTCTTCATAGGCTACGAGCATTCTATTTAGTAATTCGATATTTAAATGCTGTTCTTGATCTTTTACAAAACGTACTTGTTTATCAATACTGCAGCCACTTGCATTGTAAGATGCTTCATTGACTTTAAATAGTAAGAGTCGATTTTTATATAATTCATAGCTGGCATCTAACTTCACATCATGTGCTGTCCATGAATTAACAAATGCATCACAGCTATTTTTAAAGTCTACTAGTTGTTCAGCGCTTAATGATTGACTTAATGTGTAAATCCAAATTCGTTGGTTCATTTTATAATCGTATTTAAAAAATTAAATAAACTTACATTTTCTGCTAGCAAAGGCGCACATTCTTAATAAGATTACACCGTGCTTAAATCTAGAAATATTCGTTTCACCATATGTTCGTTCTCTATAACGTATTGGAACTTCTACAATTTTTAAATTTAATTTATGCGCTCCGAATAATAAATCAAAATCACCAAAAGGGTCGAACTCACCAAAGTAAGAGCGATTTTTTGTGAGCTTAATATAATCTTCTCTAAACATCACTTTAGTCCCGCAAAGAGTGTCTTTAAAGCGTTGCTCGAGTAACCAAGTAAATGCCCAACTAA
>JBILCJ010000168.1:0-4997 GCA_044353195.1 Bacteroidia bacterium
TTCAAAGTTAATGGATAGGTAGAATTTCCTCCAAGCAATCCATTTAATTGAGCAGCGCCAGTTCCAACCCATGTGCCAGCACCTAATAAAGCGTTGTCTGACACTAATGCATTAAGTGTTTGGTTATTTTTTACACGATTAATAATGGTTGCTTTGGTGGTTACTGCATCTGTTGTTCCATTGCTTGTAGAAATTCTTACTTTATTAATATTAGTTAAACTAGCTAACACACTCGGCGTTAATATAGCACGCGCAGCAGTGGTCAAACTATTAACCTGTGGTAAATTAGCAGCAGGAGCTCCTACAAAATCGATAGCTACTAAAAGCCAACCATCAGCAGCTACATGCGTATTGAACGTAGTGCCACCTAAATTAAAAAAATAGGTTCCAGGCGTAGTTACAGTTCTAGCTTGATAAAGCGAAGTAAATGGCGAACCAACGGTTCCTGTTTGAGACATTACAACTTTTGAAAAAATCAAAAGGCTAAAAAACAATGCTTTTATTTTCATAATCATTTTAAATAAATAAGTTCAATATTGTACCAATTTGGTATGATGGCACAAAATTAACGACTTAAAAAATGAAAAAGCTTAGGCGTTTAATAGGTGAGTATTATGATTTAATAAGTGAGTAATATTTATGAGATAATTATAAAATAATACATAAATAACACTTAAATTCAGTAATTCTACAAAATCAAATTAGATTTTAATTTTAAGATTAATGATATTTTTATAACGACTAATTATTAATTTTTAAAGATTAGTATTGTATATAGCGAAACTTCAAGAAGAATGAAATTGAAATTTGTTAAAATTTACACAAACTAAAATCAACCCCTGTTTCCATGTTTCAATAACTTATTTAAGGTAGAAATTTTACGCTGCGAAACAGGAATTTTTTCTCCACTTACTAAGGTTATTTCTCCACTTCTGCTTTTTTCAACTTTTGCAATGAATTTTAAATTAACAATGAATGAATGATGGCATCTAAAAAAAATAGTTCCTAATGCCGTTTCATATTCTCCTAAATTTTTGGTTGAAGTAATCTTTCCATTTTTGCAAATACAATATTTCGTGATGATTTACTAAATGAGTAGTACTTAAAGAAACAATTTTTACTTTTTCAGATTTTTCAATTTCTTTTTTATTATTAATGCGATTTAACGCTTTATTAACCCCAACTACAAATTCTTCGTCATCAATTGGTTTGAGAATGTAATCAACGGCTTCTTTTTTTAAAGCTTGTAACGAAAATTGATTGTAAGCGGTAATAAAAATAACTTCGAAATTTTTATAGTTAACCTTTTCTAAGGCATCAAAGCCGGTTCCTCCAATAATTTCAACATCTAAAAAAACCAAATCTGGCTTGTGGCTTTCGATAGCTAAAACAGCGGCTTCAACTGATTTTGCACATCCTAAAATATAAATGTCTGGAAATTTCTCTTCCACTAATTGTTTTAAATAGTTTTGGCTATTTACTTCATCTTCAATAATTAATGCAAGTATCATAACATGATTGGGAGTTTAATAATAACTAATGTGCCAGATTCTTTGTCAATAATTTCAAAGCTTACATCTAAATCAAACCGTTCTTTTAAAAGGACTATTTTTTTCTGGAGTAAATTAATACCCTTTGATTGATGATTTTTTGGTTTATTTTTTTCTGCTAAAACTCTGCCAATGCCGTCATCATCAATAGTAATAATCAATTCATTTTCTGCTTGTTTAAAGCTCAAACAAATTTTATGATTTTCTTCAGATGGGATTATGCCATGTTTAATTGCATTTTCAATCAAAGGCTGTAATAGGTATGTTGGAATTAAACAATTTTCTAATTCTTCTGGTAAATTAACTTCAAAAACAAATTTATCTGTAAAACGCATGCGTTCTATTTCAACATAAGAAGTTAGTAATCTCACTTCGCTATCAATATCAATGTAATCATTATTTGAATAATCCATAAATTTTCTTAATAACCTTGAAAGGTGATTGAGATATACTTGCGCCGATTTATTTTCGTTTACTTTTAAATAATAGGAAATGCTATTCATTGCATTAAATATAAAATGAGGATTCATTTGAGATTGAATTTCATTTAACTCGAGCTGGGCTATTTCTTTATTTAATGTTTCTTTTTGCAACCGATTGTTCTTAATTTTATTAATAACAAAATACATTATAAGCATAAAGGATAAGACTACTAGTATTTGAAACCAACGTGTTTCATAGAAATACGGTAATACTTCGAATGTAAATGTTGTTTCAATTGGAGATTCAATGTTTTGACAATCAATAGCCCGCACCACAAATGTATAATCATCAGGTGGCAACATTCTAAAATTAAACATACTTTCTTTCGTTGGTAAAGACCAGCCTTCTTTGCCGTTTTTTAGTAGTTTATACTGATAGAAACTATTATGTTTTGACTCTACTATAGAACATGATACTTTTATGGCAATTGAGTTCTCCTTTCTCTGAAATGTATTGATATCTGTATCAACAAGAGAATCATTTACGAAAATCTCTTCAATCTTAACTCTGGGTGAATTGAATTTTATAAGCTCTGGATGCGTGATAACAATCCCTTCAACACTAGGAAAATATAGTTCATTGCCATTTTTAAGAAAATTATTTTGAAAACCACCATTAAATTCATTATTCAATAGACCATTAACTCTTGAATAATGAAAAGGAATTAAAAAGTTAATTTTCTGCTCTAAAATGTCATTCAATTTTTTTTCAGACACACGCCATAATCCGCTATTTGAAGACATATAGAAATAACCGAAATCGTCTTTGCATAATGTAAAGATGTCATCTGGCAATTTTACATTTCGAATCGCATTGATACTTATTAATCGCTTTTGGTCGTAACAATACAAACCACCACCATAAGACCCGATCCAAATTTTTCCTTTAGCATCTTCATAAAAAGCTCGAATACGTTTAAAAAAGACGTTTGGATTCTGACTTGTAATGCGTGAGATTTTGTCATTTTGAATAATGTACATGCCATCGTTTCCTCCCAAGCATATACTGCCATTTTTTAATTCATAAATACATGTAATCTGGCTTTTTATTTTCGAACTTGAAAACGGATGCAATGAATGAATATCGTTTCCCCTTGAAACACCTTTTTCATTTCCAACCCACAACCTATTTTTCGAATCTTTAAAAACGGCATGCACATCATTACTTAATAGACTTGGGAATTTAATATTTGCAATTTCAGTTGTATCATCTAATACGATTAAGCCATTTCCCCATGAACCAACGTAAACAAGATTATCAAAGGTAGCTAAAGATGAAATATTTAAACGCATGTTTTTAAATAGTGTTGTTTTACTATTTTTTATTTGCATTATATTATTTACAATCTGAGCAAATAAAACGTTCCCAGATTTTGTTTTAATAATGGAAGAAATAGATGATTCATTCATCTCATTTCCATTATAAAGTGTATTCATGTCTTTAAACGTAAGCTTCAATAATCCTTTATCTATACTTCCCAAATAGAGATTATTAAAAACTGTGTCGTAATAGCATGAGTGAAAACGAGTTGTGGGCAATACACTTGAATTATTATTAAAGAACTGCTGACCATTATTAAAATAAATTAAACCGCTAGGCGTAGCCACATAAAAGCTTGTTCTATTTTTAAATGTAATATCTTCCAAAATGAATTCTCCTTTGAGTTTGATTTCATAAACAGAAGGTGTTATTTTAAAAAGACGATGAGCATTTAACGCGTATATGTTTTTATTAAATGGATTTACCTCAAGTCGCGTAAATTCATTTTTTAATACAATAACCTCTCGACCATAAAGAAATGGGAATTGGAATACCATTGAATTTTTATACTGTACGTTTTTTAGAGGTTTAGCTAACTGTAGTTTATGGATCCACTTATTTTTTTTAGTTAAAATATTGATCACATAAATATTACCTGATTCGCAAATTGAAATTAAACTATCTCCGCTTAAAGTTATAGCGTAAACACTTTCTGAATTTAGATTTATTTGTTGAAAACGAGGTGAAACTTCATATAGCATATTGATATTATCAATAGCAAACAAACTATTTCTTTTTTTACAATAAACTAATTTTCTAAAGGTGCCATCTCGGTATTTTTTGTATTTAAAAATACTCTTGAAACTTAATCCATTAAATTCTACAATTCCATTGGCGGTGCTCATTAAGAATGAATTAGATTCTTTTACAACAATATCATCAATTTGGTTTTGAATTAATCCTTGGTTTGTTCCAAAAATTGATACTGTAAACGGAATAGTTGGTTCTAAACTATTTTCCCAAATAACTTCTTTTTCTTGAGCAAACGAATAAAAAGAAAACAAAATAATACATGCTATTATTTTCAATATTCTATTTATTACTGTATTTACGAAAACCATTTTTTAGTTTTTACGAATATACAAAGAAATAAAAGAGTTGGAAAAGCATATCGACTATAATGAGAGGTAAGATTAAAAAAAGACAGAAGAAACATCTTCTGTCTTTTTTGTACCCAGAAGGAGATTCGAACTCCCACGCCTTTCGACATACGCACCTCAAGCGTACTTGTATACCATTCCAACATCTGGGCAAACCAAATAAATTGCATACTTTCTGATTACAATCAGAACAAACACATGAGTTATAAAACACAAAAATGATAATAATTTTTATATTAGCACTATCAAAAGATGAATTTAATTTTAAACATAAAAAAACATTGGCTAATTATTTTAATAATACTGACTGGATTAGCCTTCCGTTTTTTACCATTGTGTGACTATGAATTCAGTCATGATGAATTAAGTGGATTAAGCAGAACCGCCTATTCAAATTTTTTTGATGAACTTTACTACGGTATAAAGATTGACGCTCATCCAGCATTAATACAACTTTTTTTGTGGGTTTGGGTAACATGGTTTGGTTATAATGAAATTGCTATCAAACTACCTTTTTTACTTTGTGGGATTTTTAGTGTTTGGT
>JBILCJ010000169.1:0-4979 GCA_044353195.1 Bacteroidia bacterium
CATTTTCTTCCAATGAATAAGATACAGTATTAATTTCTGGAATTAATTTTATTTTATGATCGATATCCGCTCGATTTAAAATGTATTTAGAGTTCACTGACGTAATCTTTAAATCTGGTTCAATCGCATTAAATAAATCTGCAACAATGCCTGTCATTCCATTCATAGCAGATAACACAATAACTAACGCCGCTGTAGTTAATGATATCGCAATAATACTAATCCATGAGATGACATTAATAGCATGGTTCGATTTTTTAGAAATTAAATATCGTTTTGCTATGAATAAAGAAAGATTCAATGTGTGTTGAATTTAAATAGGCTTATTAAACAAAGCGTTTATTTTTTCGGCGTAATCATAAGAATCATCTATAAAAAAACTAATCTCTGGAACAACTCTAACTTGTTTTCCAATTAAATTACCCAGTATTTTTCTAATATGTTGTTTTTGATCATTAATCATATTAAACGTGGCATTCACATCCTGTGAAGCCATGATACTGATATAAATTTTTGCAGAACTTAAATCTGAACTAATACGCACAACTGTTACCGTAACAAAAGCATCATTAAACATTGATTTAGCATTGGCTCTAAAAATTTCAGCCAATTCTTTTTGTAATAATTTTGCAACTTTACTTTGTCTCACACTTTCCATAATTCAAAAGTAATAATTTTAACCGATATACTATATTGAAAATTAGACATTTAATATTTATGATTTTTTAGTAACCTAATACATCATATTTCATTATATTGTGTAACAATTTTTAAGATTATGATTAAATATATATGTTTCAGTTTTATTATTTCTATTCTACTTAATCAAGCTGTTGCTCAAACTAATTTACCTCCAGGTACTTATACAAGCGTTAATAAAAAGGCGATTAGATTTTACGAAGAAGGAAAAAAAAATTATGAAACAAGAAAAGATGTTGAGGCTGAAAAATTTTTAAATAAAGCTATTCAAGAAGATATCAATTTTGTAGAAGCACACTCTGCTCTGGCTTATTTATTGATGGAAAAAGGAAAAACCAAAGATGCCATTACTCATTTTCAAAAAGCAATTGAAATTAACCCGAAATTTTTCCCACGAAACTTTTATGATTTAGCTCTTGCCCAATTAATTATTTCAAATTATGATGATGCTGCGAAAAATTTAGAATCTTATTTATCATCCGATCGTATTAATCCAAGTTTAAAGCAATCAGCAGAGAAATTTTTAAAAAATGCAAAATTTGGTTCACAAGCAATTAAAAACCCAACTCCTTTCAAACCCATTAATTTAGGTCCTGGCATTAACACAAATGATTATGAATATTTCCCTGCCATAACAGCCGATGGAAATACATTTATGTTTACACGAAATGTAAGATTGGGCGATGGTATCAATGCACCACAACAAGAGGATTTTTATATTAGTAAAAAAAACGATCAAATATGGCAAATGGCAAATCCAATCCAATCCGTTAATACTCGCGGAAACGAAGGCGCTCCAACGCTCAGTGCTGATGGTCAATATATGTTTTTTGCATCATGTGTTGAGATGGATGGCACTTATGGCTCTCCTGATAGAAAAGGGTATGGAAGTTGTGATATTTTTTATTCGCAAAAATTAAATGGTAAATGGACAAAGCCACAAAACGTTGGACCAATCATTAACACTCGAAATTGGGAAACACAACCAAGCTTTAGTAGTGATGGGAAAACGCTCTATTTTATTAGAGGACAAGTAACTCGAGAAGGTATTAAAAACCCTGATATCTATTCATCTACAATTGGTGAAGATGGAGCATTTAAAGAACCTGTGAAGCTATCAGACAATATCAATACACTTGAAGATGAAGAAAGTGTATTTATTCATCCTGATAATCAAACATTATATTTTAGCAGCGAAGGACATCCTGGAATGGGGGGAACTGACATTTTTATGAGTAAGAAACAAGCTGATGGTAATTGGGGAAAAGCTCAAAATTTAGGTTATCCTATAAACACTGCTTCTAATGAAAACAGTTTACTTGTTGATGCTGGAGGAAAGTTAGCCTATTTTGCCAGTGAACGCGAAGGAGGATTTGGTGGATTAGACATCTATCAATTTGAAATGCCAGAATCTCTTCGTCCTGAAAAATTAACGTATGCAAAAGGACATACCTTTAATTCGAAAACCAAAGCACCTTTGGAGGCTCAATTTGAATTAATTGATTTAGAAACACAACAAACAGTTACTAAGGCATACAGTAATAATGCTGGCGAATTTTTAGTAACTCTAACGGCTAATCATAATTACATTGTAAACGTTAGTAAAAATGGCTTTTTGTTTTACAGTGATAATTTTTTAATGAAAGAAAATATTACTGATTATAATAAACCTTATCAATTAGAAATTCCTTTACAACCGATTGATACTGGAATAATTGAATTAAAAAATATTTTCTTTGACGTTAATAAATGGGATTTAAAACCAAGCTCATTTGCAGAATTAGATAAGGTTGTTAGTTTTTTAAAATCAAATTCTAATTTAAAAATAGAATTTGGTGGACATACCGACAATACAGGTGATAAAACGGTAAACAAAACATTATCAACCAACAGAGCGAAAGCTGTATATGAATATGTAATACAAAAAGGCGGTAATGTTGCTGAGAAATTATCCTATAAAGGTTACGGTGACAGTAAACCAAAAGCGCCAAACGACACGCCAGAAAACAAATCAAAAAACAGAAGAACTGAACTAAAAATTATTAGTAAATAAATAAAATTAAATCGTTGACATTCATTTTATATGATTACAGGTAAACAAATTAAAAAAAAATATGGTGAACTCGATGTTTTAAAGGGGGTTGACTTGCATATTGCTCCTTCTGAAATAGTATCTATTGTTGGGTCTTCAGGAGCTGGAAAAACAACACTTCTAACTATTTTAGGAACATTAGATAAACCAACAACTGGTGATATAGAATTTAACGGAATTAATATCACCTCATTATCAGAAAAAAAATTAGCGCAATTCCGTAATCAATACATTGGATTTGTTTTTCAATTTCATCATTTATTACCCGAATTTACGGCATTAGAAAATATTTGTATTCCTGCATTCATTAATAAAACAAGCAAAAAAGAAGCTGAACTAAATGCTTACAAATTATTAGATTTATTGGGTCTAAAAGACAGAGCTTCCCATAAACCATCTGAACTATCTGGTGGAGAACAGCAGCGTGTGGCGGTTGCGAGAGCATTAATAAATAATCCAAAAGTTATTTTTGCTGATGAACCTAGCGGAAATTTAGATAGTACCAATGCGCAAAAACTTCATGAATTATTTTTCACCTTACGTCAAGAATTAAAACAAACTATTGTGGTTGTAACGCACAATGAAACATTAGCAAATATGGCTGATAGAAAATTAGTGATGAAAGATGGTTTGATAGCTTAACAAAAAAATCGATTAAAAAAACAACAAATACATAACCTTATCTATTTTTTTTCTCACATATCCTTTTCAGAATTAAGAGCAGTTGTAAAAAGACAGCGTGCACAAAAATTATCCAAGGTAAATAGTATTTTACTATGGCTTAATTACCTTGCTATCATTGGTCTTTTCGCATCTATTGCATCTAAATACATTTCACCAGAAAACTTTTGGTTTTTAGCTTTTTTTGGGCTGGCATTCCCAATTGTTTTAATCATAAATATATGCTTTGTTATATTTTGGGTTGCACAATTTAGAATACAAGCCATTTTTTCTATCATAGCTATTTTATTTAGTGCAAAAACATGTTTAGGTTTTATTCAAATTGACTTTAAATATTCTGCTATTGAAAAAAAAGACATTAAAATTATGAGTTACAATGCGATGTTATTTGATTTATATCATTGGAGTAAAAATCCTAAAAGCAGAGAAATTATTTTAACTAACATTGCCGAAGAAAACCCGGAAATATTATGTTTACAAGAATTTTATACCTCTGAAGAAAAGGGTGATTTTAATAACATCGATACAGTTAAAAACATCATTACTTCCAAAAATTACCATGTTTCTTATACCACTACCATGAGAGGAAAAGATCATTGGGGCATTGCAACCTTTACAAAATATCCCATAGTTAAAAAAGGAAAAATTGAATTTAATACACAGACTAATAATAGTTGTATTTATACAGATGTGTTAATCAATCAGGATACTATTCGTATTTATAATATGCACTTACAGTCCATTAGCTTTAGCAAAGCCAACTATAAATTCATAAATGAAGTGAACGATGATACAACCGACGTTAAAAACGAAATGGAAAAGAGTAAAAGCATTTTAAGAAGAATGAAGCGAGCGTTTGTAAAAAGAGCCATTCAAGCAGACGGCATCGCACAGCATATAGCTAGTTGCAAATATAAAGTGATTGTTTGTGGTGATTTTAATGATACACCCGCTTCTTATGTGTATCATACCATTAGAGGTAATCTTAAAGATGCTTTCATAGAATCAGGTTCGGGATTTGAGCAAACCTATGCCGGTAAGTTCCCGAAATTTAGAATAGATTACATACTACACAGTAAAGAATTTATAAGTAAACAGTATCGCCATCTTTCTGAAACTGTAACAGATCATTATCCTATTATAAGCTATATACAACTGTAAGAATTCAAAAAAATAAAACGTAAGCAATCCATCTTTTTTTTGATTACAATCAATTGGTTTTTAATCAATTAGATATTAAATACTGAACAATTAACCATAATTTGTTTATTTTAAACCAATTGGGTAATTGATTGTTCGTTAATTAAAGAGTAACTTTACATCACATTACCTTAAAATCAAAAACAATGAGTACTTCAACAATTCGATTTAATAATGCCAATCGCACTTTTTATCAAGCAGCAAAAAAAAGAGTAGATGATTATTTTAAAATCAACAATATATCACGATACGGTGACTATAGAATGGTATTAAAATCAATCTTTATGTTTACCTTGTATTTTACCCC
>JBILCJ010000185.1:0-4321 GCA_044353195.1 Bacteroidia bacterium
CAGCCAATACTTTAGTATTTATTGAAGAGCGATTAAACTTACTTTCTAGCGAGTTGGATGTTGTTGAGAAAAGAGTAGAGGACTTTAAATCAAGTGAAGGTATTACTGATATAGGGGCTGAAGCTACATTGTTTTTAGAAAGTGTAAAAGAAAATGATGTACAACTTAATCAAGTTAAAATACAACAAAGTGTTTTGAGTGGTATTGAAGAATATGTTAAGAATAAAGAAAATAAACAAGGCTTAGTGCCAGCCACACTTGGAATAAGTGACCCAACGTTGATGGATTTATTGAAAGAATTATCCACTCTCGAAATGCAAAAGGAACGTCAATCTCGATTAGTTAAATCTGATAATCCAATTGCTTTAGGTATTGACGATCAGATTAGAAGTTTGAAAAAAAATATTTACGAGAATGTTCAAAGTTTAAAGCAGAATTTGAAACTTACAATCATACAATTGCAAAGTCAAAATCAGCGTTTAGAGTCTATGATTAAAACCATTCCTGGTAAAGAGCGTGCATTAGTTGATATTAGCAGAGAACAAGCCATTAAAAATAATTTGTTTACATTTTTATTGCAAAAAAGAGAAGAAACAGCTCTGTCTTTTGCTTCTGCAGTAAGTGATAGTAGAACCATTGATTTGGCTAGAAGTGGAACTGATCCTTTTAAACCAATTAGCCGTAATGTTTATTTATTATTGATAATTATTGGTTTTGCTATTCCATTTGCAACCATCTACATCATTGATTTATTAAATGATAAGATACGGGTAAGAAAAGATATCGAGCGCGTAACACAATTGCCTATTTTAGGAGATATAACTTGGGAGAGTCATACAAACTCATTATCTATAAACAGTAAAAGTAGAAATGTATTTTCAGAACAAGTAAGAGCGTTGCGTACCAATCTATCTTTTTTATCTTTTGGAGGAAAAGATGTTCAGATTATTTTATTTACATCGAGTGTAAGTGGTGAAGGCAAATCATTTGTTTCCTTGAATTTAGGTGCCAGTTTGGCTATGCTTGGAAAGAAAACAGTTATTTTAGAATTTGATATGCGTAAGCCTAAATTAATGTCTGGTTTAACCATGAATGAAAAAGTAGGATTAAGTAGCTATTTAATTGACAGAGCAAACTTGGATGATATTATTTTACCGATTGAACAACAAGAAAATTATTACATCATACCAAGTGGACCAATACCTCCAAATCCAGTTGAATTATTATTGAATGGACGCATTGAGACTTTGTTTGCAGAACTTAGAACTCGCTTTGATTATATTATTATTGATGCACCGCCAATTGGTGTTGTTACAGATGCTCAAATTTTAGAAAAACAAGCTGATACTACCTTATTTGTGCTACGCCAAGATTATACGCCAATTGAACGTGTAAAATATGTAGATAATTTAAGTAAGGAGAATCGATTTAAGAGTATCAATTTAGTGTTTAATGGTGTTATTGAAAATGCTAAATATGGTTATGGCTATAGCTCAGGTTATGGTTATGGTTACGGTTACGGATATGGCTATTATAAATAGACTTTATGCGATTTCTGTTTGCTATTAACATGCGTATTAAAAAATGATCTATATTTTACACTTAATTATTTCATTATTTTAAAATTACTATAATCATTAGATTTATCTGAATCTTATTTAATCTCTTGTTTAAAATCAAAGCATTATTTTAAATCTATGCAGAATCAAATTGGAAACTTAGTTTTGTATTGCATAGGTATTTGAATTGCATCTAATTAGGTTAGATTTCAAATTATTCATCTATCTCCATTTTTTAAATGGGATGTTCAGCATTACCTCTTTGTCTAATATATTCTATCTTCAAAAGAACTACCTTGTATTAATTGGTTTAGGTAATAAATTAGCCTGTGAAATGTGAAACAAAGTAAATAAAAAAAAGCGCTCATCATGATGAGCGCTTTTTTTAAATAAGAAATATTAATTAATTACTGATTTCGAAACGAATGGTTCTATTTTTTCTTTTATTAATTGTTGAGTTATCATATAGCGCGTTATCTGAACCATAGCCGATGTTTTTATTAAATCTAGATTTATCTACACCGCGTTTAATTAACTCTTGTTTAACGTATTCTGCTCGTTTTAATGATAAAACTTTATTGTACTCAGCAGTACCAAAGTTACAGGTATGACCAACAATATTTATTTTTAAGCTTACATCAGATTTCAATGCAGCGGCAATTTGATCTAATTTTTTTAATCCGAAGGCGTCTAAAGCGAGTGTATTCAATTCAAACAAAACCTCTTCCGCAAAGGTGTTTGCATTTTTAATAATTAAAGCTTGTTTTTCTTTTAATTTAATGCTGTTTTCAAGCGCGGTATCTATTTCTGGAGTTATCTCTTTCACAATTGGAGTGGAATCCACAACTGGTATTTCCATAATGTCTTTTTGAATAACCGTTTGAATACTAGTTTTTTTCTTATTGCTAAACTTTGCATCACGGCTATCGAATTTAAAAATGATACCCATTGCGTATTGCGTGTGATTTCCTTGATTATTACTAGCGTTCCATTTACCAAGAGCTTGAACACTAATAGCTAGCTGTGGAGAAATCCAAAAATTACTGCCAATACCACCGTTTAATGTAATGATATTTTGTGCTGGTGTTTTAACATCACCTTGACGCACTTTTCTATCCGCACTAATCATCGTGTATCCGCCACCGATAGCTATAAATGGATTAAACCAACCTGTTTCTCCAAATAGTTCGTTTAAGTCGTATTTTATTAATAAGTCAGTTGCAAAATAATTTCTGTTATAGTTAGAAATTTTACCTTGTATTAAGTTGTTTTTTTTGTAAACGTTGTAAGACATTACTAAATCAATGCTTAAGCCATAATTAAATTTTTTCTCGATGTTTATTCTAGAAGGAAATGGAGCCATATTCCAAGAATCTTTTACATCAAATAATTTATCAAAGCGATGGTTGTTATCGTCTACAATATTAAAACCTAATCCAATACACCAATCCGTGTTTTTATAGTTTTGACCAACTAAAACGTTTTGAGAAATGATTAATAATAGAATAGCAATTGAACTTAAATTTTTCATGCAATAATTTTGTATATTTTTTGTGCAAATATAACTTTTAAAAAAATAACTATAATATTATTTTTTTAATCGAATTATTCGATAAATTAAGCGATTATAAAACATTATTAATCTAATAAAATGTCACGAAATATAATAACAATACGTTTTTGTTAAACTATAACTCAGGATTTATTTTTTCACTGGTACTTGGTGCGTCCGTTTTTCTTTTTATTTTTTTATAGTGGTCAACCATGTTATTTGGATGAATACTTCTTTTCGCTAACCTAACTATGCTGGTTGTGAATCTATAAATTACTGAAAAAGAATATTGCGTATAGTTGTCATTTTTATTTCCTAAACCCAGTTTTCCTAAACCAAATTTACCTAAAGCTTGTGTACCAACACCGATTTCTTCTGTGATCCATAAATTAAAGCCAAATCCGACATTGTAATTAAGTCCATTCTGCGCCTTACCTTGAATATCACCTGATTTAACTTGCCTTTCGGCGCTTATAGAACTAAAGCCGAAACCTGCAGTTACAAACGGATCAAACCAATATGTTTCTCCAAACCATTCATTTAAATCATATTTTGCCATAACATCAAAACTGAAAAAGTTTCTTTTGTAATTTGAAAATGTGCCTAATATGATATTATTTTTATTATAAACATTATAGTTTGCTATACCTTCCACACTAATCCCATATTTAAGCACTTTTTCAACATTAACGCGGGTTGGGTAAGGAGGAATGTTCCATGAATGTTTTGCATCAAATAGTTTTTGAAATTGATAGTTATTATCATCAACAATATTTACACCAATTCCTATGAGCCATGGTGAACGCTTGAACCATAAACTTGATTCTTGAGCATAAATAATGTGGGTAAAACAGATTAAACAAGCTAAAATTATTGATTTTTTTTTCTTCATAACTGAGATTTTGTATAACAAGTTTAATCTTTTTTTTAGATTAAAGCAAAAGATTGATCAACTTATTTATGTTAAAAATCTGAGTTTTATCATATTTTTTTTTGTTATTATCCTATAATTAATCGTAATTTTACGATTAATATGATTGTAAATAAAAATAGTCAGTTCTCAAAAAAAACAAATCTAGTTTCCACATATGCAAAGGCTTTATCACATCCTGCGCGAATAGCTATATTGAATCTTTTGATTAAAAAAAAAGCTTGTATTTGTGGTGATATTGTTGATGAATTGCCTCTCTCTCAAAGTACCGTGTCGCAA